>JBIKXN010000033.1:0-13792 GCA_044355765.1 Alphaproteobacteria bacterium | reverse complement strand
GGCGCAGCCGATCAGCGGCACGCCGCCCGATCCGCCGCAGCCGAGCATGGTCACCTTCATGCGGCGTCCGCGAAGCGCGCCCGCGCGAACAGCGCACGGAAATTTCGGGTCGTCGCCGCGGCGAGTTCATGCGGCGCGACCTGCTTGAGGCCGGCGACGAAGGCGGCGGTGTGGGCGACGAAGGCGGGCTCGCAGACGCGACCGCGCACGGGCACCGGCGCGAGATACGGTGCGTCGGTCTCGACCAGCAGCCGGTCCAGCGGGATCTCGCGCACCGTCGCGCGGAGCGCCTCGGCGTTCTTGAAAGTGACGATGCCGGAAATCGAGATGTAGAAGCCCAGCCGCAGGGCCCGTCGCGCGAGTTCGAGCGACGAGGTGAAGCAATGCAGCACGCCGGCGAGCGGTCCCTGCCCCGCCGCCGCCTCGAGCAGCGTCGCGGTATCCTCGTCGGCGTCGCGCGTGTGCACGATCACCGGCAGGCCGGTGGCGCGCGCGGCCGCAAGATGCGTCCTGAACCTTTCGATCTGCGCCGCGCGCGGGCTCTTGTCGTAGAAATAGTCGAGGCCGGTCTCGCCGATCCCGACCACCTTGGGATGGGACGCGAGGTCGACGAGACGCGCGACATCGGTCTCCTCCACGCCCGCCTCGTGCGGATGGATCCCGACCGAGCACACGACGTCGGGATTGTCCTCGGCGATCTTCCGCACCGCATCGAAGTCGCGCAGCTTGGTGCCGATCGTCAGCATCCCGCGCACGCCGGCGCCGCGCGCGCGCGACAGCACCGCCGCCAGATCGCCCTGGCGCGCCAGATAGTCGAGATGGCAGTGGCTGTCGACCAGTCCGCCCATGTTCGTCACGACGCCGCGGCGTCCTGGAGGCGCGGAAACACGCCCGTCGGCGGCGGCAGCTTCGTGCCCGGTGTCAGCGCGACGTCGAACGCCGCGAAATCGCGCTGCGACGGCGCGATGGCGAGCTGGTCCAGAAGGCGCGCCATGCTCCCCGGCATGAAGGGCTGCAGCAGCAGCGCAATCCGGCGAATGGTCTCGGCGAGCGTGTAGAGAACGGTGCGCATGCGCGCCTGGTCGGTCTTGCGCAGGGTCCAGGGGGCCTGGACGTCGACATAGCGATTGGCGTCGGCGACGACCGCGAATACCGCTTCCAGCGCGCGGTGGAAGGCCTGCGCGCCGGCAAGCTCGGCGCGTACCTGGATCAGCAGCGCGACCGCCGCGTCCATCAGCCTGCGATCGTCCTCGGTGAAGCCAGCGGGTTCCGGCACTTCCGCGCCGGCATTCTTCTGGACGAAGCTCAGCACGCGCTGCGCCAGATTGCCGAGGTCGTTGGCGAGATCGGTGTTGATGCGCCGCGCCATCGCCGCCTGGCTGAAATCGCCGTCCTGGCCGAACGGCACCTCGCGCAGCAGGAAGTAGCGCACCTGGTCGAGGCCGTAGCGCGCGATCATCTCGGCCGGCTTGACCGAGTTGCCCAGCGACTTCGACATCTTCTGGCCTTCGACCGTCCACCAGCCATGCGCGAAGACACGACGCGGCGGCGGCAGACCGGCGGCCTGCAGGAAGGCCGGCCAGTACACGGCGTGGAAGCGCACGATGTCCTTGCCGACCATGTGCAGATCGGCCGGCCAGAAGCGGCGGAACAGCCCTTCGGGATCGTCCTCGTTCCCGGGCCAGCCGAGCGCGCTGACATAGTTCGACAGGGCGTCCAGCCAGACATACATGATATGCGCGGGATCGCCCGGGACGGGTATGCCCCAGGTGAAGGTGGTCCGCGATATCGACAGGTCGGTCAGTCCCTGCTTTACGAAGCTGACCACCTCGTTGCGCCGCGTCGTCGGACCGATGAACTCGGTGTTGCCGCGCGCGTAATGGTCGAGCAGCCAGTCCTGCCACGCCGAGAGGCGGAAGAAATAGCTGGGCTCCTCGACCCATTCGACCTCCGCGCCGGAGGGCGCGCGCCGTCTGCCGTCCGCGCCGACGGTCAGTTCGTCCTCGCCGTAGAAGGCCTCGTCGCGGACCGCGTACCAGCCGGCATACTTGCCGAGATAGACGTTGCTTTCGCCGTTCGGCGCCTTGCCCGCCGCCATGCGCCGCCAGAGTTCGGCGCAGCAGGCCTTGTGCCGCGCCTCGGTGGTGCGGATGAAGTCGTCGTTCGAGACGCCCAGCTGGACCGCCAGTTCGCGGAAATTCTGCGACACCCGGTCGGTGAAATCCTGGGGCGAGGTGCCCGCCTCGCGCGCCGCCTTCTCGACCTTCTGCCCATGCTCGTCGGTGCCGGTCAGCAGATGCACCTCGCGGCCGTCCAGCCGCATGAACCGCGCCAGCACGTCGCAGGCGAGCGTCGTGTAGGCGTGGCCGATATGCGGCGCGTCGTTCACGTAATAGATGGGCGTGGTGACGTAATAGCGCTTCATCTGGCCCGCGGCGGTCGATTGACGGAGACCGGTCCTACCTATAGGCGCCAGCGCGGCGAAGCAAGCCGGGGCGCGCCGGGTTCAGCCCCGTCCCGCCGCCTCGCGCAGCACGCCCAGCGCCGCCAGCGCCGTCTGCCGCCGATCGAGATTGATCCCGTCCGCCGCGCTCGCCAGATCGCGCACGCGGTCCCATGCCGCGAGCCAGCGGCGGGCGCTTCCCGCGCCGGTCAGCGCCGGGACCGCCTCCGCCTCCTCCGCCAGCGCGGCCGGGACCTCGGCGCCGGCGGCGCGGCGCGCGCAGAGCATGGTCAGCCGATCGATCAGCTCGCAGAAGACCCGGAAGGCCCCCTGCCCTTCGCTGCCGAAGGCCCCGACGCGATCCGCGAGCCCGTGCAGAGCGGCGCCCGCACCCGCGCCCTGGGCCATCGCGCAGGCCAGGATGTCGGCGTAGAGCGCGAGCGCGTCGGCCGCGACCAGATCTAGCGCACGGCCGATCGACCCGCGTGCCAGCCCGGCCAGGGCCGCGCGCGCGTCGGCGCCAAGATCGGGATGCCGACGCGCGAGAAGGTCGGCGACGATGGCGCCGTCGAGCGCCGGGACGTCCAGGCGCCGGCAGCGCGACCGGATCGTGGGCAGCAACCGACCCGGCGCGTGGCTGACCAGCATCAGCAGGCTGCGGCGATGCGGTTCCTCGAGGATCTTGAGCAGCGCGTTCTCGCTGCTGCGGTTCATCGCCTCGGCCTCGTCGACGATCAGGACACGCCATCCGCCCTCGGCCGGCGTCATGCCGAGAAACCCGATCGCGCCGCGGACATGCTCGACGACGATCTCGGCGGTCTCCCGACCCGTCTCGGGATGGAGCATGCCCGGTTCGAGGACCTGCAGATCGGCATGGGCGCCCGCGGCCACGCGGCGAAAGACCGGATGGTCGCTGCCGAGCGCGAGGCTCTGGGGCGGCGGCGCGGCGCCGAACAACCCGGTCGCGCCGCCGTCGCCGCCGGGGGGCTGGGCGAGCACGAAACGCGCGAAACGGAAGGCGAGCGTCGCCTTGCCGATGCCGCGTGGTCCCCCGATCAGCCAGGCATGCGGCAGCCGGCCGGAGTTCCAGGACCCGAGCAGCATGCGCTCGGCATGGGCCTGTCCCAGAAGCGCGGCATTGGCCCGCGGCGGCGGCAGCGCGTCGCTCATCCGCGCGACGGCGCGCGCCGCGCGGCGACGCCGAGCAGCGGCGCCAGGGCCTTGCGTACGCGGGCCTGCACCTGGTCGATCGTGCCGCGCGCGTCGACGACGGCGCAGCGATCTGGCTCGGCGCGCGCGATCTCCAGGAACCCGGCCCTTACGCGGCGATGGAAGGCCGGGGTCATGCTCTCGTAGCGTGTCTCCCGACCGCGGCGCGCGGCCGCGCGTGCCAGGCCGCGCGCCACGCCCTGATCCAGCACCAGCGTCAGATCGGGCTTGAAACCGCCGAGCGCCGCGCGATGCAGCGCGGCGATGCGCGCGGGGCCAAGCCGATGCCCGTAGCCCTGGTAGGCCATGGTCGAGTCCGCGAAGCGGTCGCTGAGTACCCATCGCCCGGCCGCCAGCGCCGGACGCACCACCCGCTCGACATGCTCGACGCGCGCCGCGTAGTGGAGCAGCGCCTCGGTCGTCGGGATCCAGGCATCGGCGTCGCCCTCGACCAGAAGCTTGCGGATCCGCTCCGCGCCGGGGGTGCCGCCGGGTTCGCGCGTCGTGACCACCGCGAGCCCCTGGGCCTCCAGCCACTCCGCCAGAAGCCGAAGCTGGGTCGACTTGCCGGCCCCCTCGCCGCCCTCGAAGGTGACGAAGCGTCCCCGGCGGACGGTCATCGCCGACCGAACGCCAGATGCCCGAGCGTCGCGAAGACGCGCCCGGTATAGCCGAGCCGCTCGACATCGCCTTCGGCAACCAGGGGGAACGTCATGGCCGGCCGCTCCGGCACCACGACCGACAATGTTCCCATGGTCTGGCCCCGCAGCACAGGCGCCGCAACGGGCGAGTCGTACGCGATGCGCACCGCGAGCTGCGGGCGCAGCCGCCGCGGGATGGTGACGACGACGTCGCGCGCCGCCACCATCTGGACGGTCTGCGCCTTGCCCAGCCAGACCTGCGCCGGCTCGATCGGCTGCCCGGCCTTGAAGAGCGTGTAGGTGCCGAATTCGCGGAACGCCCATTCCAGCAGCCGTTCGCTTTCCTCGGCGCGCGCGCGCGCCGTGGGCCAGCCATTTACCACCATCACGATCCGGCGGCCTTCGCGCATGGCCGAGGCAGTGAGACCGAACCCGGCGCTCTCCGTGTGGCCGGTCTTGATGCCATCGGCGCCGACCTGCCTGTAGAGCAGCGGGTTGCGGTTCGGCTGGGTGATCGGCGTGCCGCGGCTGTCGCGCCCGAAGGTGAATTCGCGCTCGCCATAGAAGCGGTAGTACTCCGGAAAATCGGCGACCAGTCGCTCGCTCAGGCGCAGCAGGTCGCGCGCCGTCATCACATGCTCGGGATCCGGCCAGCCCGAAGAGTTCCTGAACCGGCTGGCGTTGAGCCCGAGCCGCGCCGCCACCTGGTTCATCCGCTCGGCGAAGGCCTCTTCGGATCCGGCGATCCCCTCGGCCAGCACGATGCATGCGTCGTTGCCGGACTGCACGATCATGCCGCGCAGCAGGTCCTCGACCTTCACGCGCTCGCCGAGCGGCACGAACATCTTCGAGCCCTGCATGCGCCAGGCGCGCTCGGACACCGGCAGCGTGTCCTCCAGCCGAAGGTCGCCGCGCTTGATCGCATCGAAGACGACATAGGCGGTCATGATCTTCGACATCGACGACGGCGGCATGCGCTCGTCGGCGTTCTTTTCGAACAGCACGGCGCCCGTCGACATGTCCGCGACGATCGCCTGACGCGCCGAGACCTCTGGGATCAGCGGATTGGCGGGAGCGATGCTCCGCGCCGCCGGCGGCGGCTGGGCAGGCGAAGGCGCCGGCTGCGGGCGCTGGCGCTGCTGCGCGGCGGCGGGAAGCGCGAGCGCCACGCCGAGCGCGAGCATGGCGGCGAGCCGCAGGATGCGGCGACGCGAGGGGGCGCGATGCGGAACGTGCATGCGCGCCAGGCTAGGTGCCGATTGCGGCGGCATCTGGACCATCGTCAGTCGACGACGATCCGCGCGTCGGGCACGACGCCCGCGACGTCGGCCAGCAGACGGTCGGCATCCGCGACGCTGCGTGCGGGTCCTACCCGCAGACGGAACAGCCGCTGGTCGCCGCTGCGGACCTCCGAGATCTGGGTCGCGCCGAAGCGGCGCAGCTGCGCGCCGAGCCTCGCGGCGTTGTCCTGGCTGGAGAACGCGCCGGCCTGGACCCAGATCGTGGTCGGTCGCACGGGCACCTGCACCAGCGTGGGCGTGGCGCGCGCCTGCGCCTCGGGCGGCAGCGAGGCGACCTGGGCGCTCGCCATCTCCAGCGCCGCGCCGCCGCGTGCGCCGCCGCGCACCGTCGCGGGCGGCAATGTCGCGGATGGCAGGGGCATCGGCGACGCGGCGGCGGTCGGCGCCGTGCTGCGCGCGCCGGGTGGCGGCGGCAGAGGTTCGGCCGACACGCTGCCGCGCGGTGCGGCGGCGACCGTTTCGATCGAAGCCGGCATGCGGTTGAGCATCGCCAGCTTCATGCGCCGGCTCTCGTCGGCGAGGATCTCGACGCGGACCGGCGCGGTTCCGCGTTGTTCGAAGCCGAGCAGCTGCGCGCTGCGGCGCGAAACGTCGAGGATGCGGTTGCCCACGAAAGGTCCGCGGTCGTTGACGCGCAGCACCAACTGGCGGCCGTTGTCGAGATTGGTGACGCGCACGAGGCTCGGCATCGGCAAGGTCTGGTGTGCGGCGGTCAGCGCGTTCATGTCGTAGACTTCGCCGTTCGCGGTCGTCCGGCCATGGAAATCTATGCCGGCGCGCTCGCCGCCGTAGAACGACGCGATGCCGGTCTCGGCGTAGCCATAGTTCTCGGCCGGGTAGTACCAGACGCCGTTGATGCGATAGGGCTCGCCGACCTTGTAGACACCGCGGCCGGGCTCGGCCGTGTCGGTCGGCTCCGTCCGGGGCGCGGTGGCGACGCGCGGCGCCTGGCTGCAGCCGGCGACGGCGAGAACGAGCAGGATCGCCGCGGCCGCGCGCATCGCGATCGTCGCGCCGGGACGTGTCTGCGGGCTGGCCATGGCTGCCCCGATCTCAGGCGTTGGCGAGGCGATCGGCGAGCAGGCCGACCGCGATGCGGAAACGTTGCGGCGTGTTCCAGCGCCGCAGGACGCCGAAATTGTCCCAGGTCAGGAAGGCGCGGGTTCCCGGCCCGTCGGGCTGCGAAATGCCCGCCATCTGCTGGTCGCCCGCCAGAACGCCGCCGCCCATGCGCCGTACACCAAGGTCGCGCCACGCCGCGACCGGCTTGCGCACGCCTTCCGGATCGACCAGCGCGCGGTCGAAGCCGGCCGGCAACTGCACCTCCTGCCCCCAGTCCTGGCGCGGACGCCAGCCGAGCTTGAGCAGGAAGTTCCCCATCGAGGCGAAGACGTCGCCCAGATCGGACCAGATGTCGGCCTTGCCGTCGCCACCGAAGTCGATCGCGTGCGCCAGATAGTTGGAGGGCATGAACTGGCATTGCCCCATCGCGCCGGCCCAGGACCCGCGCAGATCGGCGCTGCGCATGCGCCGCTGTTCCAGCACGCGCAGGGCATTGAGCAGCTCTTCGCGAAAATAGGCGCTGCGTCGGCCGTCATGGGCGAGCGTGGCGAGGCTGGCGACGGTCTGGAAATCCCCCATGAACCGCCCATAGTCGGACTCGATGCCCCAGAGCGACACGAGATACTCCGGCTGGACGTCGAAGCGCTGGCGCACGCGCGCGAGCAGCGCGGCGTGCTCGACCATCCTGCGACGGCCGTTTTCGATCTTCGACGGGGTCAGGCGCGAGGCGAGATATTGCTCGAGGGTCTGGACGCTTTCCGGCTGCCGCCGATCGAGTTCGATGACCCGCGCGATGGGCTGCAGCCCGGCCAGGGCGTCGTCGAGCACGCCCCCCGAGATCCCCTTGCCCGCCGCCTCGGCCCGCAGCGATCGCAGCCAGGCCCCGAACTCCGTCGTCGCAGCTTCGGCCGGACGCACGGACACGGCCATGGCGGCGGCTCCCGCTGCGAATACGAAGCGGCGGCGCGCGACACGGGAGGGATCTGGCGCGAAGGACATAGGGTACGAATCGGCCGGGCGGGGACGATGCCTGTGTCGCACAGGCCCGGGCCCAGCGCAAACCTCGCGCTGCCCCCGGGGCGGCGGGCGGGCGCGACGGGCTTATCCGCCGTCCATCGGCCCGGGAAAGAGTTGCGTGCTGCGGCCCAGCGCGAAATAGACGATCAGACCGATATACTCGCGGATCGCTTCGGACAGGTCGGTCAGATTGGCGCCCAGCCGGAACTGCGGTTCGAATTCGCGCAGCTCGTAGTCGGTCGCGAAATCGACGGGGAACGGGACGATCCCGGACCATCCCGCCTTGCGGAACGTGCCGACGGCGCGCGGCATATGGCGCCCCGAGGTGATCAGCAGCCAGGTCTGGCCGGGTTCCGGCTTGAGCAGGTCATGCGAGAAACGGGCGTTCTCCCAGGTGTTGCGCGAACGGTCCTCCCAGATGATCCGCGTCGTGTCCACACCCAGCCGCGCGAAGATGCGCCGCACCACGTCGGCCTCGGTGTCGCGGCCCTGGATCAGCGTGATGGAGCCGCCGGTGAAGACATGACGTGCCTGCGGATAGCGTTTCGACAGCAGCAGGAACGCGTCGAGGCGCGGGCTTCCTGCCGCCACGAGGGATTTGGGGATCCCGCGCTTGCCGATGACATAGCCGTCGACGACGCCGCCGAGCACCAGGATGCCGTCGATCCGGTCGGGCAGGACCGGCGGCGGCGGGAAACGATCCTCGATCGGCTTGATGGCCAGTTGCCCGACGGGCAGCATCGCGACCGCCGTCGTCGCGCAGACCGCCGCCGCGACGATCCAGCGACCGGCCCGCCGCCAGGGCGTGAACAGCAGCGCGGTGCCCGCGAGCAGCATCCCCAGCAGCAGGCTTCCGGGTTCCGCGACGAGCCAGAAGAGCTTCGCGCTCCAGAGGAACAGATCGTTCAAGACACGCCGCGCCGGAAGATGGGGACGCCGGATAATGCGCCGCCGGGCACGCGCCCGGCAATCGCCCAACGCGCGGCCCCTTGCGGCCCGCCCCAAGCTCCGCCTATTGCTGCCGCCCAGCGGATGGGTGGCAGAGCGGTCGATTGCACCGGTCTTGAAAACCGGCGGGCCCGTCAGGGTTCCGGGGGTTCGAATCCCTCCCCATCCGCCATACTCCCAGCCGGTTCGCGATATCGTTCCAGCCATGCGCGCGGCCCAATCGCGTGGGATGCCCGCATGGAACCCGACCCTCCCCATCGTTCCGTCGCGGCGGGAGGCTGCGCCGGAACTGGGCTCGGACGCGCGCGGGGTTTCCGGGGACCTACGGCATCTCGGCGCAGAATTCGGAGGCTTGGCCGGAGCGGGCGAAGACGAGACGCAGCGCGCCCGCCGGCCGCGCCGGGACGATCGCCGTCCCCTCGCGCGTGAAGGCCGGAATGCGATAGGCGACGTTTCTCCGCAATGCGGTGGCCGCGACGGCCTCGGGCGGTCCGAAGAACAGCGACTGCGGCCCGGCGATGAAGATGTCGTCCACGGCGGAAGCGAGTTCGACGTGGAGCGCCGTCCCTTCGGCGCGCAGCGCGACGACACGGTCCGGCGCGGCCGCGGCGCACGGGGCGCGGGACGCCGCGACCGCGGAGGTGGCAGCCCGATCGGGCGCGGACGCGCCGACCCGCAGCGCGAGCACCGCGCGATCGGCGACGCAAAGCTCCTTGCAGACACCGTATTCGAGCGTCAGGCGGATCTCCACGCCCTCGCCCGCGCGCGCGCGAACCGCCTCGAGCGGAGCCAGGAACGAACGGGTCCAGCCGACGGTCAGCCGATGCGGGTCCATATCGGCATCGACGATGCGCTCGGGCAACGGCCAGCGCAGCGCAGCGGAGGCCAGATTGCGCGAACCGCTCCAATCCGCCTCCGGCGCTATGCCGAAGGGACCGGGCGCGATCCAATAGAATTTCCATCCCGGTTCGAGATCGACCGCGAGCACGGCCCAGGCAGTTCTTTCGCCGCCCGGAGGCCCTGCCAAAAGACGGAACGCGACGCCTTCGCCGAAGACTTCGCCGCGTACCGCCGGCTGCGCGGCCGCCGCCGCGGCCGCCAAAGCGAAGCCCAGGGCGAGCGCGAAGCGCGCGACGGTCATGCCCCGTCGCGTTTGCGCACCGCCTCCTCGGCCAGGGGCAGGATGTCGCGCGCCCAGCGCCCCGTGCCGAAGCCGCCGAACCACTCGGCATTGCCATCCGGATTTTCGACGAGGGCGTAGAAACGCGGCGTTCCCGACCTGATATCCAACTTGGCCTGGAACCATCTGAGATCCTCGGGCCATGCGGGAAGATGATCGAGCTGCCTGAAGCGATACGCCTCGACCTCGCGATAAACGACGCGCTTCGCGAGAGGCGTGTCCATGAACCGCGGCAACTCCGTCGCCTTCCAGCGCTGGCAGGGGACGCAATCCCAGGCACCGACATAGATCAGCGAGATCTTCGAGCGGGGCGTCACCGCGTCGAGCAACCTGCCCCGCGGATCTACCTCCGCTGCGATTGCGGGCGCGACCGACACCGCCGACAGCGAGACCGCGAGCAATGCCCGGCGCGTCAGATGCGGATGGGTTGACATGGTGGCTCTCCGGATGCGTCAGAAAACACTCAAAGTTTGGGTGGATTTGCGCCGCCGCGCAACCCCACGGCTCTGCGCGCGCTAGCGGTGCGGCAGGCTCACCCGCCGAAGGCGCGGCGGATCGTGTCGGGGTCGAGCAGCTGCGGCAGGATCTCCGGCGCGCCGCCGGCGGCGGGATAGGCAACGTAGAGCGGCACGCCGCTGCGGGCATGCTGACGCAGATACTCGGATATCGCCGGGTCGCGACGCGTCCAGTCGCCCTTGAGATAGACGACGCCTCGCTCGGCGAAGAGGCGCCGCGTCTGGGGCGCGGCGAGCGCGTTGGCTTCGTTGAAAAGGCAGGTGATGCACCAGGCGGCGGTCATATTGACGAAGACCGCCCTGCCCTCGCTGCGCAGCGCCGCGAGGCGCATGGCCGAATATGGCTCGGCGACCGGCTCGGATCCTGCCATCGGCGCCGGCGGACGCGGCCCGCCGCCGAGCGTGCCGGAACCGGCGCCCAAAGTCGCCGCGGCGACGAAGGCGGCGAGCGCGACCGCGGCGCCAAAAGCGCGCGCCGGACCGCGATCGCCCGCCACCCCGGTCAACCAGGCCGCGAAAGCGAGCGCGACCAGGCTCGCGAGGCCTATGGCGAAACCGGCGGCATCGACCTGCTGACTCAGGACCCAGACCAGCCAGGCCGCAGTCGCGTACATCGGGAAGGCGAGGATCGCCCGCAAGCGCCCCATCCAGGGTCCGGGCCGAGGCAGCGCCGCACCGAGACCAGGCAGAAAAGCGATCAGCGCGAAGGGCATCGCGAAACCGACCCCGAGCGCCATCACCACGCCCACCATCTGGGCCGGTTCGGCCGCGAGCGCCATGCCCAGCGCCACCGCCATGAAGGGCGCCGTGCAGGGCGTCGCCACGAGCACCGCCAGGGTCCCGGTCAGGAAAGCCGCGCCGCCGCCGGCGTGCAGCCGCGCCGGCAGGGTCATGGCGATCGCGCGCAGATCGAAGACGCCGGACAGATTCATCCCGACCGCGGCCATCAGCAGCGCCATGCAGGCGACGAAGCCGGGCGACTGGAACTGGAACCCCCATCCAAGCTCGCCGCCGGCCGCGCGCAACGCGACCATGAGCCCCGCGATCGCGGCGAAGCAAAGCAGCACGCCCAGCGCATAGGCGGCGCCTTCCCGGCGGCGCGCCGATCGATCCTGGGGCGGCAGGCTCGCCAGCGCCAGCGCCTTCATCGACAGCACCGGGAACACGCAAGGCATCAGGTTGAGCAATGCCCCACCGGCCAGCGCGAGGAGCAGCGCCTGCAGCAGGGTGACGCTTGCTGCGGTTTCTGCCGTCCGCGGCGGCGGCGCCACCGCGCCCGCCTCGGCGGAGATCAGATAGGCATTGGCGCCCGTATTTCCGCCCGCACGTCCTGCGATGGCGAGCACCCCCTCAAGGCGATCGAGCGGCACCTTCCTTGCGCCGGCCGCGAGCGGGATCTCGATCGTCAGTCCCTGAGCATCCGTCGCATGACGCTGCGCCGCCGCGTGGTCGATCAGCTCGGCCGCGACCGGAAAGAAATACACGTCGGCGATCGGCGCGCTCGGCAATCCGCCGCCTTCGACGCGCAGGAGCAGCCGGTCGCCGTCGCGCGCGAAGCGCGTATCGCTCCAGGGATGCGTCGCCGGCAGCGCATCCGCCGCCGCACGGATCCGGCCGGCGTCCTGGCCCGGCACGCCGCCGGCTCCGGCAGGCAGGACGAGCGTCAGCACCGCCTCTTCGGGAATGCAGATATCGGCGCAGACCAGCCAGGATGCGGCGAGGCCGATCTCGACGGACGCGCCAGGCACGAGGTCGCGCGGCGCCGCGATCTCTGCCAGCAGCATCAAGCGCCCGGAATGGCCGTAATTCGTCAGCGTCCCGAAACGCTGCCGCTCGGGCGTCGGCCACAGGACCGGACCGGCCGTCGCGCCCTCCGGCAACCGCCAGGTCAGCGTCGCCGGGAACCCGGAATCCCCAGGGTTCTTCCAATAGCTATGCCATCCCGGATCGAAGACCTGCTCGAGGGCGACCAGGAACCGGTCTCCAGGACCGACCGTCGCGAGGGAGGACAGGAGGCGGGTCGTGGTACGTTCGGTCCGGATGGCGGAGCTTTGTGCCGTCGGCCCCGGCGAGGTCGCTCCCGCGGCCAGGATCTCGGTCGCAGCACAGAGGATCAGGAGGGCGACGAGGAAGGCCGACAGCGCACCGATGCGCTTCGCAAGACGCGATAGGGCGAAATCCATAACGGCTGGGACGACGATCACCGCCCAAAGATGGCTAGCCCACGCGGGGTCGTCCAGTCGCGGATTGTCGTGCAGCCCAGCAATTTCGGGGCCCCCTGGGCGGTTGGGCTCTCCTGGGCCATCAGCCAGTCAGGAAAGTTTGGGACGGGCGGGTCGCCCGAATCTCGCCTGGGCCCCGGACAGGTAGGTTCGCGCCGTTTCACCGCAGGACGTGCGGCACGACCGATACGAGCCCGATCAGAAGGCTTGCCGCCGCTCCCCATCCCATTCCGCGCGCCAGCCCGTCGAAGAAATCCAGCATGCTCGCCTCCCGTTCAGGTCCGGGACAATGTTCCTGTTTTGTTCCCTTCGCAAGTGAAAAAAACCGGGCGGACGCCGCTGCGCCCGCCCCGCCCCGAATCCTCGTCACTTCAAGGTCGCGAGATAGGCGACGAGATCGGCCCGATCCTTGTCGGACCGCACGCCCGCGAACGCCATGTTGGTGCCGGGAATGGAGGCGCGCGGGTTCTTGAGATACTCGTCCAGCTTCTCGGTGGTCCACACCCAGCCGGCATTCCGGTTCGCCTCGGTGTAGCGGAACCCCTCGACCGCTCCTGTCTTGCGACCGACGATCCCGAAAAGGGTCGGCCCCAGGCGCCGGGCGCCCTCGGCTGTATCGATATGGCAACTCGCGCATTGGCGCTGGAACTGGGTCTTTCCCGCGGCCGGATCCCCGGCCTTCGCATCCCACCCCAGGGACACCGCCGCCACGGTCGTCAGCGCCATCGCAACATGGCGGAATGCGATACCGTCCATCACACGCTTGCTCCTGTCTCGGTCACCGCGCGCCGGCCCGGGTCGCCGGGCCATCCGGTCCTGCCTTATGGCGGGACTAGCCCGACTTCAAATAGCGCGGATTGGCGTTTTCCAAGCGGGCCCGCGCATCCTCGGACAGGCGCGCGTGGAGCGCCCGGTCGTCGTCATGGCGCCCGGCGCGGATCGCGTGCACCAGCGGCCAGGCGTCCAGCAGCCCGAGGATGGGCCGGCGCAGGTCGCGCTCCGCGATCGCGAGCGCGCTGGCGATCATCATTCCCGAAACCCGAAGCTCGTCCTTGAGGAAGGGCTGGATCTCTTCGGCGAAGGCCGCCCGGGCGATGGCGATCAACCCGGCGGCGTCCGGCCGATCGCGCGGCGTGTCGGTCATGGCGCGGTCCCCGCCAGCAATTCGTATTCGAGTTCGGCGATGCGGCGACCGGTCAGAGCAAGCGACAGCGAGGGCTCCTCGCCCGAAACATGCCGCTCGCCCTGCTGGAG
>JBIKXN010000400.1:0-3803 GCA_044355765.1 Alphaproteobacteria bacterium | reverse complement strand
TTCGCTGTGGTCGATCATCCTCGCGCACGCGACATTGATCGTCCCCTTCACGACCTGGATGCTGAAGGGCTATTTCGACACGATCCCACGCGAGCTGGAACAGGCCGCGATGGTCGACGGATGTTCGCCCTTCGGCGCGCTGTTCCGCGTCATCCTGCCCGTCGCGGCGCCCGGTCTCGCGGCCACGGCGCTCTACGGCTTCGTCCTGTCCTGGTCGGACTACGCATACGCCCGGACCTTCCTGACCAATGCCCAGGACAACTGGACCGCCAATCTCGGCATCACGACGATGAAGGGCGAGTACATCTCCAACTGGGCGGACATCTCGGCGGCGTCGATCCTGGTCGCGCTGCCGATCCTCGCGATCTACCTGTTCCTCGAACGCTATCTCGTCGGCGGATTGACCGCCGGCTCGGACAAGTGAGGCGGCGATGGCCGGCATCCGCATCGACAATGTCCGCAAATCCTATGGCCCGGTCGAGGTGCTCAAGGGCTTCTCCCTCGACATCCGGGACGGGGAATTCGTCGTCCTGGTCGGGCCGTCGGGCTGCGGCAAGTCGACGATGCTCAAGATCCTCGCCGGACTGGAACCCGCGAGTTCCGGCACGATCCATATCGGTACGCGCGACGTCACCGACGTCGCTCCGGGCGCGCGCGACATCGCGATGGTCTTCCAGAACTACGCGCTCTATCCGCATCTGACGGTCGCGCGGAACATGGGCTTCGGGCTCAAGATGCGCGGCATGCCGAAGGCCGAGATCGAACGCCGGGTGCGCGACGCCGCGCGGATCCTCGACGTCGAACATCTGCTGGATCGGCGGCCGCGGCAACTCTCCGGCGGACAGCGCCAGCGCGTGGCGCTCGGACGCGCCATCGTGCGCGAGCCGCAGGCCTTCCTGATGGACGAACCGCTGTCCAATCTCGACGCCAAGCTGCGCGTCCACATGCGCGCGGAGATATCGGCGCTGCACAAGCGTCTCGGCGTGACGACGATCTACGTGACCCACGACCAGGTCGAGGCGATGACCATGGCCGACCGCATCGTGCTGATGCGCGACGGCGAGATCCAGCAGATCGCCGATCCTGACACGATGTACGCACGGCCAGCGAACATCTTCGTCGCCGGCTTCATCGGCGCACCGGGCATGAACTTCCTTTCGGCGCGCCGCGTCGGCGAGGACCGCGTCGTGCTGTTCGGTCAGGAAATTCGCCTGCCCGCCGCGTCCGGCCGCATGACCGGCGCAACGGACACGCTGGTTCTCGGTCTCCGTCCCGAGAATATCTCGATGCATGCGGGGCCGGTCGCGTTCGAGGCGAGGCTTCTCCTGGTCGAGAGCCTCGGCAGCGACAAATACGTCCACGCCGCCGTGCCCGAGGAAAACCGCGCGCCGCGCACCGCCATGTCGGGGCAGGATCATGCCCGCCGCGGCGATACACTGGTCGCCCGGCTGATCAATCCCGGCCCGATCGGTCCGGGCGGATCGATCAGGCTCTCCTTCGATCCGGCGGATCTCCACGTCTTCGACCCCGGGACGGGCGCCGCGCTGCGATGATCCGTTCGCACGGGCCGGACGACGAGGCGCGCGTCCCGCCGCCCGACGAGCGCGATGTCCCGGCCGGCGCCGCGGCGCTGGCGAAGGGCCTCTATCTTCTCGACGTGATCGGCGAACGGGCCAGGCCGCCGCGCTTCAGGGATCTGCAGGCGGCGACGGGGCTTCCCAAGGGGACGCTCGCGCGGCTCCTCAACACCCTCGTCCTCTACCGGCTCGTGCGGCATGAAGAGAGCGACAACACCTATCGCCTCGGCCATCGCGTCTTCGAACTCGCGCATCGCGTCTGGGATTCCTTCGACCTGCGCGGCGCGGCGGCTCCCGTACTCGACCGTCTCGCCGAAACGATGCGCGAGACCGTCGCCCTTTGCGCGATCGACGGCAGCCATATCCTCTACATCGACCAGCGCACCCGCGGCGGCGCCTTCGGCTTCCGCATCGAGGTCGGACGGCGCGCGCCGCTGCATTGCACGGCGGGCGGAAAGGCGCTGCTCGCCTTCGCATCGCCCCAGTCGCAGCGCGCCCTCCTCGACGCGGCGCCACTGGAGCGCTTCACCGATCGGACGCTCGTCGACCAGGACGCGCTGCTCGCCGATCTCGCACTCACCCGTGCGCGTGGCTATGCCGTGTCGATGTCCGAGCATGTCGCCGGCGTCGCCGGCGTGGCGGCGCCGATCTTCGACCATACCGGGCGCGCCATCGCCGCGATCGGGATGTTCGGACCGGCGGAACGCGTGACATCCGATCAGCTGCATGTCGCCGGTCGTGACCTGATGGAGCAGGCGCGCACGATCTCCGGGAATGCGGGCGCGGCGGCGATGAACATCGATTCCTATCGTCGGCCCGCTCCGCATTCGGATCCGCGCCTGCGCTGCGTGCTGCCATGGGGCGCCCAGCTTGCGGAAGGGCCGCTCTGGTCGGCGCGCGAACAGCGGCTCTACTGGGTCGATATCCTCGCCCCCACGGTCTACCGCTTCGATCCGGAAACCGGCGCCAACGATTCATGCCCCCTGCCCCGTCTCGTCAGCGCAGTCGCAGAACGCGGGTCCGGCGGGCTCGTCGCGCTCACGCAGCAAGGTCTGGAGACCCTCGATTTCGCGACAGGGCGTCTCGCGCCGATGGTGCGGCCGGACGCGCATCCGCCGGAAAACCGCTTCAACGACGGGAAATGCGACCCTGCAGGGCGGCTGTGGGGCGGCACGATGCGGCTTGACGCCAGCGCGCCAGCGGGATCGCTGTACCGTATCGACGCATCCTCGACGGCGACAGTGATGGATGGCGGGTTCACCGTGTCCAACGGCCTCGACTGGAGCCCGGACGGGCGCCGCCTCTACTTCGCCGACTCAGCCGCCGGTCATGTCTACGCCTATGATTTCGATGCGCGGCACGGCGGAGTGTCGAACCGGCGCATCCTCGTCGCGCTGCCGGCCCAGGACGGACGGCCCGACGGCCTCGCCGTCGATTCCGAGGGCACGATCTGGGTCGCGATCTGGGACGGCTGGTCGGTGCGTCGCTACGCGCCGGACGGCACCCTGCTCGAGACCGTCCGGCTTCCGGTGCCGCGTCCCACCAGCGTCTGCTTCGGCGGCCCCGATCTCAAGACGCTGTTCGTCACGACGGCCCGCGTGCGTCTGCCTGCCCGCGTCCTCGCGGAAGCGCCACTTTCGGGCAGCCTCTTCGCCATGCGCACCGAGACCCCCGGCATCGCGCCACGCCTCTTCGCGGGGTGAGCCGCAGCGCGCGACGTCACACGACGGGATCGGGATCCAGCGGCGCGATGGGACGGCGGACGCGCGTGTAGGTGACGCGGGTAGGATCGGGCGGGAACGGGCCGCCGGTGTCGAGATGATGGATCGCCGCCGCGATCTTCGAGAAGGCGGCGTGGAAATGGTTCGATGACTTCACCACCACGATCTTCTTGTGCGCGAGGTCGACGCCAAGCTGGGTGAAGGCCTCGGGACTGAAGGTCTGCGTGCGCTTGGTGGCGAGCACGATGTCGAGTTGGCCGATGGTCACTGCCGCGGCTGCGCCCATGGAGACCTGGCTCTGCTCGAAGGGGATCACCAGATCGGGCGTCACCGCGCGCACGACGACATGGGCGTCCACCGGCCGTCCGGAGACCGGCGTCGACTTGCCGCCGATCCGCAGCCAGAGGTTGCCGCCCGCGCCGGCGGAGCGGCAGAACTCCACCGCGATCGGATCCCAGAGCACGCCGACCGCCGACGGGATGTCCGGATGACGCAGCAGCGTCTC
>JBIKXN010000032.1:0-13978 GCA_044355765.1 Alphaproteobacteria bacterium | reverse complement strand
TTATCATGACAAGTTGCCTCGCCGCGGAACATCGAATGTGCCGCGGCCGCGGCGACGCAAAGACACAGAGGAGGAACCCCATGCTCAAGACAGCTCTCGTCGCGGCAGTGGCCGCGCTGGCTATCCCCGGGGCGGCCGACGCCCAGACCAAGGTCAATCTTCGCTTCGCCGTCGGCGCCGTCGAGAACCCCAATGACGGCATGTCGCTCGGCATGCGCGCGCTGCAGCAATACGCGCAGTTCAAGTCGCGCGGCGAGATCGAGATCCGCATCTTCTTCAACACGCTCGGCGGGTCGCTGCAGGTCACCGAGCAGGTCAAGAACGGCACGCTCGACATGGCGCTGACCGACGACTCGGTCCTCGGCTCCTTCCACAAGCCGATGCAGGCCTTCCAGATCCCGTATCTCTTCGGCTCGTCGATGGCGGCATGGGAGTTCGCCAACACGCCGACCGTCCGCGCGATGGTCGAGGACATGCGCAAGGCGACCGGCATGCGCACCCTGGCGTTCTCGGAGAACGGCTTTCGCAACCTGACCAACAACGTGCGCGAGGTGAAGACGCCCGAAGACATGCGCGGGCTGAAGATGCGCACGATGCAGAGCCAGGTCTATGTCGCCTTCATGCAGTCGATGGGCGCCTCGGCGACCCCGATCGCCTGGCCCGAGCTGATCCCGGCGCTGAAGACCAACGTCGTCGACGGCCAGGAGAACGCTTCCACCACGGTGCTGGACGGCAAGCTGTTCGAAGTCCAGCGGTTCATGAGCGTCAACGAGCACATCTACGGCTTCCACCTGATCCTGATCAACGACAACGTGTTCCAGCGTCTGTCGCCCGACCACCAGAAGATCATGATGGAAGCCGCCCGGCTGCATTCCGAACTGGCCAACGCCCGCAAGGCGCTGGACGCGATCGGCGCTGTCGACGAGATCCGCAAGAAGGGCGTGCGCGTCTACGTCAATTCGCCCTCCGAGAAGGAGCAGTTCCGCAAGCAGACCCAGCAGGCCGTGATCGACTTCATCGCCTCGCAGGCCGGCCGCGACACGGTCGACAAGGTGCTCGCCGCCGCCGACGAAGCGAACAAGCGCGTCTACGGCAACTGACGTCACGGACGCGGCGGCGCCGGCCGGGCGCCGCCGCGTTCCTTTCGCGGGGAGGCGTGCGGCCATGAAGGCGTTGCGTTCGGGGGTGAGGGCGCTGGCGCGGCTGGCGGATCTGGTCGCCGGGATCGCGCTCGCGGCGATCGTCGGCGTCAACCTTCTCGCCGTCTTCATGCGCTACGTGATGCTCGATTCGATCTCCTGGAGCGAGGAGGCGATCCGCTATCTCGCGGTCTGGATGACCTTCACGGGGGCCGCCGCGGCCAGCTGGCTCGACGAGCACATGGACATGAACATGTTCGCCGATTTCGGCGGCGCCGTCTTCCAGTCCTGGCATCGCGCGATCCTGCATACGCTGACGGCCGTCTTCGGCGCCTTCGTGCTCTGGCAGGGCACGATCTACTGCATGCTCAACGGCCGTCAGACGGCGCCGACGACCGGCCTGCCGATGATCTACATCTACGCGGCGCTGGCGGTCGGGGGCGCGCTGCTGACGATCGTCTCGCTGATGAAGATCTACGACAGCTTCGTGACGCCCGCCGAAATCGAGTCCGGCAACAAGGCCGTGCTGTGACGGCGCTCGGTCTCGCCCTCGCGATCCTGCTGCTCGGCGGCCTGCCGATCGCGTTCTCCTTCGGCCTCGCGGCCCTGGTCGGCCTGTGGTTCGACGGGCTGCCCTTCCTCAGCCTCGCCTCGCGGATGTTCGCCGGGCTCGACAGCTTCGTCCTGCTGGCGGCCCCGTTCTACATCGTCGCGGGCGAGTTGATGAACCGCGGCGGCATCTCGGACCGGCTGATCCAGCTCTCGACGATGCTGGTGGGGCGCATTCGCGGCGGCACCGCCTACGCCGCGATCGTCGCCTCGGTGCTGTTCGCGGGCATCTCCGGCACCGCGATCGCCGACATCGCGGCGCTGGGCCAGATCTTCATCAATTCGATGCCCAAGGAAGGCTACAGCAAGGCCTTCGCGGCGGCGCTGGTGACCGCGGGCAGCATCATCGGGCCGATCATCCCGCCCTCGGTGATCATGGTGCTCTACGCCGCGGTCGCGGACGTCTCGGTGCTGCGGCTGTTCCTGGGCGGCGTCGTGCCGGGGCTGCTGCTGGGCGTCGCCTGCGGCGCGGTGGTCTTCGTCAAGGGGCTGCGCGGCGAGCTGCCGCGCTCGTCCATGGTCGTCCCGCGGGCCGAACGGCCACGCGCCTGGCGCGACGGGCTTCTGGTCCTGACGCTGCCCGGCTTCATCGTCTTCGGCACGCTGTCCGGCGTGTTCACTCCGACCGAGGCCGGCGGCATCGCGGTCGTCTACGCGCTGTTCCTCAGCACCGTCGTCTTCCGCCATCTCGACCTCGCCGGCCTGATCGCGGCGTTCCGCTCGGCCGCCCGGCTGACCGCCGCGCTGTTCCTGCTGATCGCGACCGTCGAGGTGGTCAACTACGTCCTCATCCTGGGCGGCATCGAGGACTGGACCCGCGATCTGGTCAGCATCTTCAAGGCCTATCCGACGCTGTTCCTGATCGTCTGCGTCGTCGCCTTCCTGATCATCGGGCTGGCGCTCGACGCCGGACCGGCGCTGCTGCTGCTGGCGCCCATCCTGCTGCCGGTCTCCCGCCAGATGGGGATCGACGACATCCATTTCTCGATGGTGATGATCGTCTCGACGACGCTGGGGCTGATCTCGCCGCCGGTCGGGGTATGCCTGTTCGTCGCCTGCCGGATCGGCAACATGAAGCTCGGGACGCTGTGGAGCGAGCTCAAGTACTTCTTCTACGCCGAGATCGGCGTGATCCTGCTGCTGTGCTTCTTCCCGGTGCTGTCGACCGGGCTGCCCAACCTGATCCGCCCCTGAGAGGCAGGTGCCGTCGCCATGAAGATCGTGCGGATCGAGACGCTTTGGTTCCAGGCGGTGCCGGAGCGCGAATGGGTCGCGCAGAACGGACCGTCGCGCCAGGCCCTGCCCAACAATCTCTGGGTCCGGATCCATACCGACGACGGGCTGGTCGGGCTCGGCGAGACCTACTACCTGCCGCGCGCCGTCGCCTCGGTGATCCACGACGTCTTCGCGCCGCTGCTGCTGGGCCGCGACGCGATGGAGATCGAGAACCACTGGAACAACATGTTCTCGCTGGTGAATTTCTGCGGCTTCGCCGGCGCCGAGATGCGCGCCATCTCGGCGATCGACGTCGCGCTCTGGGACCTGGCGGGCCAGCATCTCGGCAAGCCGATCTATGCGCTGCTGGGCGGGCGCAACCGCGACCGGATCCGCGTCTACAACACCTGCGTCGGCTACGGGCGCCACCAGGACTACAAGGCCTGGACGTCGGGACGCGCGGGCGAACTCGCGCAGGAACTGGTCGCCCAGGGCATCACGGCGATGAAGATCTGGCCCTTCGACGCCTTCGCCTCGACGCTGTCCGGACCGGCGCGGCTGCGCGAGCCCTTCACGATCTGGGGTGCCGCCCATGCCGGGGGCATCCTCTGCCACGACATCTCGAACGACGACCTGCGCCGCGGTGTGGCGATCATCGAGGACATCAGGCGCGCGGTCGGGGACCGGATCGCGATCGCGATCGAGGGCCATGCGCGCTGGAACCTGCCCACCGCGACGCGAATCGCGCGGGCGATCCAGCATCTCGACATCATGTGGATCGAGGAGATGATGCCGCCGGACAACGCCGACGCCTATGTGCGGCTGAAGGCGGCGACGACGATCCCGGTCTGCCAGAGCGAACGCGTCTTCACCCGCTGGAACTTCCGTCATTATGTCGAGAAGCCGGCTGCCGACATCATCATGCCGGATTTCGCCTGGGGCGGCGGCATCACCGAGGGGCGCAAGGTCTGCAGCCTCGCCGATTCCTACTATCTGCCAATCACCTCGCACGACACGATCGGCCCGGTCGCGCTCTGGTCGGCGGCGCATCTGATGCTCCACATCCCCAACGCGTATGTGATGGAGACGGTGCGCGGCTATGTGGACGGCTGGTACGACGAGGTGCTGACCGACCGGATCCCGATCGCGGACGGGCATCTCTCGTTGCCCGATCGGCCAGGCCTGGGCACGCGGATGCGCGACGACCTGCTGACCCGGCCCAACGCCCGTCTCGAAGTCACGACGCTGGAGGACCTGCGGCGCTGGTGACGCCGGACGGCGCTTCGGCGAACCATCGGCCCAGGCTTGCGACCATGCGTTCGGCGGCGCGTCCGTCCCAGAGTACGGGCGGATCGCCGACGCGGTGCGTGCCCGCCAGCACCGCGTCGAGCGCCGCGCCGAGCGCCTCGGGCCTCACCAGACGGTTCGAACCCTGCGCAAGCGTCACAGGGCGCTCGGTCGTGTCTCGCAGCGTCAGGCAGGGGATCCGCAGATGGGCTGCCTCCTCCTGGATGCCGCCCGAATCCGTGATCACGCAGGCCGCCGCGCGCAGCAGCGCCATGAAGGGCACGTAGCCGAGCGGCTCGAGCAACCGCAGCCCGGGGACGGCCGAGAGCGCCGCGCCGATCCCGCAGCCATCCAGCCGTGCCTTCGTGCGGGGATGGACCGGGAAAACCACCTCCATTCGCCGCGCCGCCGCGCGCAGGGCGTTTGCGAGCGCGGCGAGGGCCTCGGGCCGATCCACGTTCGCGGGCCGATGGAAAGTCGCGATCGCGTATCGGCCTGCCGTCAGCCCGAGCCGGCCCGGTCCAGGATCCGCCGCTATGCGCGCGCGCATCATTTCGTAGCAGTCGACCATGACGTTACCCGCGCAGACGATCCGCGCGCCGTCCACGCCTTCGGCCACGAGGTTGGCGGCGGCGTCGTGGGACGGCGCCCAGTGCAGGTCCGCGATCGCGTCGACGACCCTCCGATTGATTTCCTCGGGCATCGATCGCTCGCCGCAGCGCAGTCCGGCTTCGAGATGGGCGAGCGGTATGCCCAGCTTCGCCGCCGCCAACGCCGCGGCGAGCGTGGCGTTGACGTCGCCGACGACCACGGCCATGTCGGGGCGCGCTGCGACGCATATGCGCTCGTATCCGACCATGATCGCGGCGGTCTGCGCGGCGTGGCTGCCGCCGCCCGCGGCGATCCGGTGCGTCGGCGCCGGCAGTCCGAACTCGGCGCGGAAATCGTCGGACATGTTGGCGGATGCGTGCTGCGCAGCCTGCACCAGTTCGGGCAGGAAGCGATCCGGGTGTCGCGCGAGCGCATGGAAGAGCGGCGCGACCTTCATGAAGTTCGGCCGTGCCGCGGCGACGAGATGGATGCGCCATGGCGGGCAGCGCGGGCCTGCGGGCGTCATGGCCGTTGCTTTGCGGTTACGCCGACTGCCGTCTGCGCGCTCCGCCCCTGCCGGCGATAGCGTCGACGCGGTGCAGACAGGGGGATGTCCTGGACGGTTTCGCTCTGGAAACGGGTTTCGACCGCGCCGACCTGGCCGCGCGCTGGCAGGCCGCGCGCCCAGTCTCGCCCTTCCTGACCTGGAGCTGGATTTCTGCCTGGCTCGTGGCCACAGGCGCCGACCCGGTTCTGTTGCGCGCCGCCGGCGCCGAGGGCGAGGCGCTGGGCCTCTTCTGTCGCGCCCGGGCAGCCGGATCGCAGCGCGTCTTCGCGCTCACGCAATGCGGCGACGCGGCGCGCGACGCGCCTTTCGTCGAGCATAACGGCTTGGCGGGCGGGGCGAGCGATCCGGCCGCGCTCCAGCGTCTGGCCGCCTTCCTCGCCACGGCCCGTGCCGAAGGGCCGCTGGCAGGCTGGGACGAGCTGCGCCTCAGCGCTGTGCCGCGCAGCTGGGCGCCGGCCTTCGCGCAGGCCGGCTTCGAGGTCGAGATCCGCGCCACGTACCCGGTATATGGCGTCGATCTCGACGCGCTGCGCGGCTCCGGCGTCGCCTCGGTTCGGGACACGCTCGGCGCCGGTGCTCGCGCCCGGATCCGCCGCGCGGTCCAGCTCTATGGCGGCGGGTCGGCGCTGCGCATCGAGCGTGCGGTCGGGCGGTCGGCGCGGGCCGACGCGCTGCGGCGTCTGGTGACGCTGCACCAGGCGCGCTGGAACGCCGCGGGCCGGCCCGGGGCCTTCGCGTCGCCGGTGTTCCACGGCCTGGTGGAGCAGCTCGTCGATCGTGGCGTGCCCGCCGGCGAAGCCGAGCTGCTGCGCGTGGATGCAGGCGCGCGGGTCGTCGGCGTCATGCTGAACCTGATCGCCGATGGTCACGTCGCCAGCTACGTGACGGGGTTCGCGCGCGAGGCGGATAATCGCCTCAAGCCCGGGCTGCTGTGCCACGCGCTGGCGATCGATCTCCATCTGCGCGAGGGGCGCGCGGTCTACGATCTTCTCGCCGGCGCCGCCCGCTACAAGCGCGAGCTCGCGCGTCCATGCGGCGACCTGCAGTGGCTGTCGGTGTTTCCCGCGCGCCGGTGTCCGCGCGTCGTCGGCCGCCTTGGCGCGCTCGCGCGTCGCCTGGCCGCCAGACTTCGTCCAGGGCTCACCGCGCGGGTGCGGCATCGCGGGTTCGCGTGAGCGCGCCGAGAAGTCGTCCGGCCAGGCCGCGCAGCCCCGCCACCGCGCCGCCCAGCGTACGCGGATCTCCGGCCAGCAGCGCCATGACGGGGCGGCGTTGGCGCAGCCACATGCGCTTGTAGGGTTGGTCACCCGGGCCGAAATCGATCTGGTCGACGTCGCCGGCATCGATGGCACGCGCGATCATCCAGTCGGTCAGAGCCGTTCCTGGCGAGAGATGGCGCGCGGCCTCGTCATGCGCGAGCTTCGCGATCGTGGCGCGCCGTTGCCAGACGATCCAGATTTGCGCCGCGATCGGGCGCCCGCGGATGGTCGCGACGCCGATGCGCAGGATGCCGAGGCGAGCGAAACCGCGCACGAAACACGGCACGAAACGCGCATACGGCTCGGGCGGCTTCCAGCTGCGCGCGTGGACGTCGAGATAGGCGGCAAGCGCATCTTCGAGCGCCGGGCCCGCCGAGGCGATCGTCATCCGGGCCGCGGGTTGCGCGGCGAGGCGACGTGTGGCGCGCGCGACGATGTCCTGCAGCCTTGGCGCGCGGCTCGCCAGGAATGCGCCATGACCGATACCCGCGACGGGTTCGTGCCATGTCCCCGTCTCGACATAGGTCTTTGTCCACCAGCCCGCGGCGCGCAGCGCCATGGCGAGCGCTTCGGGCGCGGCGCCGGCCGTCTCCATGCGCTGCAGATGCAGCGTGGCGATCCGCGGCCGCAGCGCCGAGAGCGTTCGCGCGAGCAGTTCGGCCTGTTCGCCGGGCGGCAGTGCGCCGCGCAGGGGCGTGAAGTCGCAGCTGTAGAAATTGGTCCAGGAGCCGGCATGACGGCCGCGGCCGCCGGCATGGCGGACCAGCGGCGCGACCAGACCGCCGTCGTCGCTGGCGACCAGCCATGGTTGTGTCGTGGACGACGCGCATGCGGCGGCGAGGATCTGGAACCAGGCGTCGAGATGGAAGGCGGAGGCGGCGTCCGGTCGCGCAAGGCAGCGTCGCGCCGCTGGCGGCAGACTATCGAGCGCCGGGTGGATGAACGCGAGGTCCATGGTCGGGAGCCTAACGCGGTCTTGACCGCCGAGACGGCGATCCGGAGGGATTACCGCCATCGCCTAGCGTCGGCTCCCGCCACGCGCTCACGCGCGTGGCGCAGGAAGCGCCAGGGCGAGCGGCGTGGCGCGCGTGGGGAGAGATACGCCGGGCATTGCGGCGCTGCGCGCGACACCAGCCACCAAGGCGCAGCGTGCTCTAGAAGGACTTCCGGAGCGTCACGAAAGCCACCGTCTCGCCATAGCCGAGCCCAGGTCCCGGGCGATCGGCCGCCGTGCCGGAGATATCCCGCCGGACAAGAGCCGCGCCGATCCCGACCCGCAGCGCGGGGTGGATGGTGCGCTCAATGCCCAGGCGCGCTGACCGCGTCACGGTGGCGAATGTTCCCGGCGGCGCGGTCGGATCCGCCCGCTCGGTGCTCAGACGCGCGAGCGATAATCCCGCATCGGCCTGGAGGG
Source organism: Alphaproteobacteria bacterium (assembly GCA_044355765.1). Lineage (GTDB taxonomy): Bacteria > Pseudomonadota > Alphaproteobacteria > CACIAM-22H2 > CACIAM-22H2 > CAIOSQ01. The sequence continues at coordinate 5,896 of JBIKXN010000032.1, read as the reverse complement.
TCTGGGTCATCGCCCTGCTCCAGGCGAGCGCAGCGGAAGTCGCGACATCGACGCGCCGGGTCACCGTCGGCCTGCCGCCCAGACCGGTGTCGCGCGTGGTGCGACTGACGGCGAGCGAGACGATGTCGCGCGCACGCGCCACGCGCAAGGTCGCCGCCGACTCCCGCTCCGCATAGGGCCGGTCGTCGGTGTCGAACATCGCCTCGCGATCCGCGAAGGCGACACCGGGGCGCATGTCCGCATTATCGATTCGGCCGCCCTGGGCGGCGGAGATGGCCGCCAGTGAAGCCTGCAGGGCCTGGCTCTCGATCGCCCTGCGGTGGACGATCTCCAGGCTGGAGCCGGCTTGCGTCGACGCCGCGACGCCGACGCTCCAGTCCGGTGCCCCGAAGCGACGGCCATGGGCGACCTCGATGCGGGTGAGCGGCGACGGCGCATAGCGCAGGCCAGCGCTCCAGGCTGGGGTGGCGATCCCGTCGGTTTGTCCGCGCGACGCGACGCGGTCGAACCCGGCGCCGCCGATCAGATCGAAGCCACGCGTGAGGGCAAAGGCTGGCCGTGCGGCGACGCCGGAGCGCCGCAGCGACACGCCCTCCGGCGCGCCCGCGCGCAGCCCATCCGTCCGCGTCTCGGCATGTTCCCCTTCGATCCGCCAGCGCAGCCGGCCATGCTCCGGCTCCTGCATCAGGGAAACATGCCCCCGCTGGATGTCGGTGCCGGAGAGGCGGCGCGCGGCGTTGCCGCCGTAACCCTCGACCCGGCCCACGAGATATCGCAGGTCGCCGACGCCGAGACCGGCCAGCCGCGTGCGAAGCTGCGGCGACGCGGTGATGCCGCGCAGTCCCGTGGCATCGCCCCCAAGGGCACGGTCGAGCGCGGGCACGCGGCCCGCTGAAGATGCCGGAGCGTCGTCCGAGAACGCACCGATATCGAGAAAGAAACGGTCCGCGAATAGTTCGGCGCGGCCGGTGCCGCGCAGCGCATGCCGCGTGGCGTCGAGCGACCGGTCGCGGACATAGGCGTCGTGGGCGAGGACGTATCCGATGTCGGCGGTCAGCCGGCTGCCCCGCATCGCCAGGTCGAGCCCTGGCGCGACCCGCGTCACCGTGTCGGCGCGCCCTCGCCGTGGGGTTAGTCGCGCATTGTCGGTGAAGGCCATCCGCGCGTCAAAACGTGGAACCGCGTTCCAATTGCTTGCACCGACCGGGGAGCTCACCAGCACCGCGCCCGCGGCGGCGAGGACGCCCAGGAGAAGCCACCCAGTCGCGCGCCGCGTCAGGCTCATCCTTGCGAAGTTCCGGCAGCCCCCCGGAACCGGGCGGCCGCGCGGCGCCCGCGCGCTGGATCCGCGACGGACCAGTGGCCTTGGCGTGCGTAGTTGGAAGCGTCGAGGCCCGGGCGGGTCTTGTTCAGCACGAGGCCGACAGTCCCGCCGCGCGCCAGCAGATCGAGCGCGGCATCGATCGCGTCTGCGCCGGTGCTTTCGGCCTCGATCACAAGCAGGACCTGGTCCACCTGGGCGGCGAGTTCGGCCGTCTGCGGCGCGGCCAACAGGGGCGGCGAATCAAGGATGGTGACCTGACCGTCGGCGCGACCTTTTCGCGTCGCGAGAAGCGCGCGCATGCGATGCGACACGATGTGCGCGCCTGCCCCCCGCGGCCGCCGTCCGGCAGCCAGGACAGCCAGACCAGAAGGGGAAAGGAGCGGGATCGCGACGTCGGCGAGATCCAGCGAGGGGTCCGCGAGCAGATCGTTCAGTCCGCGATCGGCGGAAAGGCCGAGCCTGTCCGCGATCGCGGGCCGGTGCAGGTCGGCATCGACCAGCAACACGCGCTGGTCGGGTTCCCGGGCGATCGTCAGCGCGAGATTGGCGGCGACGAATGTCTTGCCCTCCTCCGGCAGGGCGCTGGTGACCAGGACGGCGCGGTGCGCCGGCGCAGCGCTGTCCCTCATCTCCGCCGGTGCGACCTGCCGCGCAAGGATCCGAAACGCTTCGGCCAGCGGACCGTCCTCGATGCCGGGCGCGAGCAGCCCGCGATGCGTCAGCATGGCAAGGTCCAGGCTTCGGCGCGGACATGTCCAGCCATCTTCAGGGACCGCGGGCCCGGGCTCGTCAAGATGCGCCATGACGCAGCGCGAACCAGTCGGGGCCAGGATCGACGCCGAGCGCCGCGAAGGGCAGCGGCAGGGTCGGCGCTGCGGCGAGCATGCCGCCATAGGCCGCAAGCAGCGCCATGCCGCAGAGCGCGAACGCGGCCCCGGCGAGGCGTCGGCGACGCCGCAGCCGGGCGGTGTCGATTCGCGCGATCGCGCCGAGCACGGGCTTCGCGAAGGCTGCGCGCAACGCGCGGGCATCGTCGAAGCCCGCCGCCATGCGACCGCGCGACAGGGCTGCTGCGACGCCCGCGGCGAGGCCGGCGGCGAGGACCGCGGTGGACAGCAGCGGTCGGTTCGGCGCCGCGGGCCTGGCCGGCAGCCGTGGCGGATCGACGACCCGGAACTGGACCGGGTCGGTGCGTTCCTCCGCCGCCTTGGCCAGCCGCGCCTGCTCGCGGCGTGCGAGCAGCTGCTCGTGGTTGCCCTTGAGCACGGCATAGTCGCGGTTGAGATTGGCGAACTGCGCCTCGATGTCGAGTGCACGCTGCGCGACGCCGCGCAGCCGGGCGATCTCGGCGTCGGACTGATCGAGGCGCCGGCGCAGACCGGAGGCCCGCGCTTCCTCGTCCGCCAGCCGCAGCCGCAACTGCTCGTGCACCGCGTTCGGGACCTGGCTGATCGCCGGGCCCTGCCCGCCGTCGCGATCACCATCGTCGCCGCCGCCATCGCCGTCATGTCCCGGGCTCGCCGCCTGCGCCTCGAGCGCGGCGACCACGCGGCGTGCGGCGACGACGTCCGGATGGATCTCGGTGAAGCGCAGCAGCAGCCCGCTTTCCTGGCGGCGCGCCTCGACGAGGCGGCGGCGCGCCTGCGCGCCATCCCCCTCGCCGGACGTCCGCAGATCCCGCAATTCGGGGGTCGCCGCCAGCTGTGCGCGCAGCGTGTCGCCGCGAATCGCCGCCTCGGCCAGGTCGATCGCGACCCGGTCGCGTTCGGCGCTCGCGGTCGCGATGCGCTGGCCGAAAGTGCCGCCGCCCTCGAGGACATCCATGTTGCGCTGGCGGAAATCCGCGAGGCGACGTTCGGCGGCCTGCAGAGACGCCTCGTATTCGCGGATCTGCTGATCGATGAAGCCCTGCGCCTGGAGCATGTCGCGCCGCTTCGAGCCGAGCTGGCTCTCGACGAAGATGGTCAGCAGCGCCTGCACCACGCGCTGCGCGCGCGCGGGGTCGGAATCGTCGAAGGTCAGGCGGAACAGATTGCGGGCTGAATCCGGCCGCATGGTCGTGGCGCGGTGCAGCTTCTCGACGATCGCCTCGCGCCGCGCGTCGTCGTCGGCGAGAAGATCGAGATCGGTCATCCGCACGACTTCGTGCAGGTTCGGGCGGCTGAGCAGCGTGCGCTGCATGATCTGTACCTGCTGCTCGATGTTCGGCCGCACGGCGATGCCGTGCAGCAGCGGGGCCAGAAGCGTGTCGGTGTCGACGTAGATCCTGGCCTCGGCCTGGAACCGGTCGGGGATCAGCGCCAGCGCGAGCCATCCGCCGAGACAGATCAGCCAGGCGGCGGCGAGCCCGGTCCAGCGCTGGCGCCAGGCTTCGCGAGCCCGGCGCAGCGGATCGGCGCGTCGGTCCTCCATCGCCGCCGCTCAGAACCAGGACTGGGGAATGATCACGACGTCGCCCGGCAGCACGTCGACATTGGCCGAGACGTCTCCGTCCTGCAGCAGGTCGGCGAGCCGCAGCCGGTATCCCGGCTCGGCGGCGCCGGCGCGCAGCAGCAGCGCCCGGTTGCCCGCCGCGAAAGGCGTCAGGCCGCCGACCTGGATCATCACGTCGAGCATCGTCATGTTGTCGCGGAATGCGATCGCCTGAGGTCTGGCGGCCTCGCCGACGACGCGTATCTGCCGGTCGAGTGGGCCGACGAAGCCGGTCACGATCACCGTGACGACCGGCTCGCGGACATAGCGCGCGAGATGTCGCTCGATGTCCCGCGCCAGCGCGGTCGGCGTCTTGCCCGCGGCCTGCATGTCCTCGATGAGCGGCAGCGAGACGCGGCCGTCCGGCCGCACCGGCACCGCCATGCTGAGCTCCGGATTGCGCCAGACATGCACCGACACGGCATCATGCGGTCCGATCAGATAGTCGGGCGAGGAGGGCGGCGGCGCGCCGGTCCTCTGGCGCATCGCCGCAGGCAGCTCGGGCGGTCCGCCAAGCAGCTCGTCACAGCCGCCGAGCGCCAGAGCTATTGCCATCGTTGCCAATGCAGGATGCATGCAGATCCTCCGCGGCGGTCGATACCCGGTCCAGCAGGACGGCGCCGCCGCGACTTGACAGGAACGCCGCTACGGAAGCGAGCCGCTCTTGCGGACTAACCCGTCGTGCGAGCGTCGCGCGCGCCGCCGCCGCGCGCATGATCGCCGCGCTTCGATGACCGGGGGAGGAGCGCTGCATGCAGAGCGGAGCGGCCAGCGTGTCGTCGGAGCGACCCGAGCATGCGAAAGTCGCTGCGGCGACCGGCGCGCCGGTGCGCGTCGTGGCCGTGCTGGCCTGCTGGGATGCCGCATTGCGCGCGATCGGGTTCTCTTCGGCCTGCCGTCTCGCGGAGGATGGCGCGGGCGGCGGTGGCGCGGTGGCGCTGTCGATGTCGCTCGCGGGCTGCGCGCTCGCCGCGCTGCTGGGGGTGTATCGCCGCAGCGCGATCCTGGAGGTCGGCGTCGCCGCATGGCGCGCCGCGGCGGTCTGCGCGATCGAGTTCGGTGTCTGGGTCTTGGCCATGCGCGTGGCCGCGTCGCGCATCGCGCATGGCGACGACCTCGTCTGGCTGGCGGCTGCCGTCGCGTCGATTCATGCAGCGGCCTTCCTCGGGCGTGTCGCGTTGTCGCGAAGGCTGCGCGTATATCTCCCGCGGCGTCGCGTGCTGATCCTGGGGTCGCCGGCCGGCGCCGCGCGCATACGCCGGCGGATCTCGACGCTGCTGGCGCCAGCGGTCGACGTTGTCTCGCCGCCGGTCTTGGGCGGCGTCGCGACGCCCGCGCAGGCTGTAGCGCTGGGCGCGAGCGAGATCGTGGTCGCGGCGGCCGCGCGGGACGGGGTTCCGGGGACCGTGTCGGGCGACTTCGCTGCGGCGGGCCTGCGCGTCCGCGACGCGTACCGCTTCCTTGCGGAAGAAGCGGGATATCTCGAGATGTCGCTGGCGGGTCCCGACCTGGGCGCCATCCTGGCGGCTCGGGGCGCGCGCCGCAGCTGGCATGGCAGGCGCGTCTTCGACGTCGTTGCCGCGACGCTGCTGCTGTTGCTCGCCACGCCTCTGCTGGTCTTGGCCGCGATCGCGATCCGGCTCGAGGGTCCGGGGCCGATCCTCTACCGCCAGCGGCGCGTCGGCCGCGACGGCGTGCCCTTTACGCTGTTCAAGCTGCGGACGATGCGCATGGATGCGGAGATCGGCGGTCCGCGCATGGCGGAACGCGACGATCCGCGCGTCACCCGCGTTGGCATGCTGCTGCGCCGTTCGCGCCTCGACGAGGTGCCGCAGGCGGTCAACGTGCTAAGCGGCCGGATGAGCATCGTCGGGCCGCGTCCCGAGCGGCCGGTGTTCGTCGCGCGGCTGCAGGCCGCGCTGCCGTTCTATGCCTGGCGCCACGCCGTGCTGCCCGGCATCACCGGCTGGGCGCAGGTCAACCGGCCCTATGCCGCGACGCTCGCCGACGCGCGCGAGAAGCTGGCCTACGACCTCTACTATGTCGCCCATCGCGGACCGTGGCTCGACGCGCTGATCCTGATGCGCACCCTGCGTGTCG
>JBIKXN010000367.1:0-4283 GCA_044355765.1 Alphaproteobacteria bacterium | reverse complement strand
TCCCACCTCGCCCTCAAGATCCCCGAGAAGCAGGAACTGCTCGAGATCGACTCCGTGGCCCAGCGCCTGGAGAAGATCTTCGCGTTCATGGAGAACGAGATCGGCGTCCTGCAGGTGGAGAAGCGCATCCGCAACCGCGTCAAGCGGCAGATGGAGAAGACGCAGCGCGAGTACTACCTGAACGAGCAGCTCAAGGCGATCCAGAAGGAACTGGGCGAGATCGACGAGGGCAAGGACGAGCAGTCCGAACTCGAGGAGCGCATCAAGAAGACCAAGCTGTCGAAGGAGGCCCACGACAAGGCGATGGCAGAGCTCAAGAAGCTCAAGACCATGAGCCCGATGTCGGCCGAGGCGACGGTTGTGCGCAACTATCTCGACTGGATGCTCAGCATCCCCTGGAAGAAGCGCACCAAGATCAAGCGCGACGTGCGGCACGCGGAGAGCGTGCTCAACGCCGATCACTACGGCCTGGAGAAGGTCAAGGAGCGAATCCTCGAATATCTGGCGGTGCAGCAGCGCTCGCAGAAGCTGCGCGGCCCCATCCTCTGCCTCGTCGGCCCGCCCGGCGTCGGCAAGACCTCGCTCGGCAAGTCGATCGCGCGCGCCACGGGCCGCAACTTCGTGCGCATGTCGCTCGGCGGCGTGCGCGACGAGGCCGAGATCCGCGGCCACCGCCGGACCTATATCGGCTCGATGCCCGGCAAGGTCATCCAGGGCATGAAGAAGGCCAAGTCCTCCAATCCGCTCTTCCTGCTCGACGAGATCGACAAGCTGGGCGCCGACTGGCGCGGCGATCCGACCTCGGCGCTGCTGGAAGTGCTCGACCCCGAGCAGAACGGCACCTTCAACGACCATTATCTCGAGGTCGACTACGACCTTTCCGACGTGATGTTCATCACCACGGCCAACAGCCTGCGCATGCCGCAGCCGCTGCTCGACCGTATGGAGATCATCCGAATCCCCGGCTACACCGAGGATGAGAAGGTCGAGATCGCGCGCCGCCACCTGATCCCCAAGCAGGTCGAGGCCCATGCGCTCAAGGAAGGCGAGTGGGACATCGCCGACGAAGCCCTGCGCGACCTGATCCGGCACTACACGCGCGAGGCGGGCGTTCGCAATCTCGAGCGTGAGATCGCCAACCTGACCCGCAAGGCGACCAAGGAGATCGTCACCGACAAGGCCAAGAAGGTGAAGGTCACCCGCGCCAACCTGGACAAGTACGCGGGCGTGAAGAAGTTCCGCTGGGGCGAGACCGAGACCGAGAACCTGGTCGGCGTCACCAACGGGCTGGCCTGGACGGAAGTCGGCGGCGAATTGCTGTCGATCGAGGCGACGGTCGTGCCGGGCAAGGGCAAGATGACGATCACCGGCAAGCTTGGCGACGTCATGCAGGAATCGGTGCAGGCCGCGCATTCCTATGTGCGCAGCAGGGCCACCGCCTTCGGCATCCGCCCGCCGACCTTCGACAAGAAGGACATCCATGTCCACGTGCCCGAGGGCGCGACGCCCAAGGACGGGCCGTCGGCGGGCGTCGCGATGATCACGTCGATCGTCTCGGCCCTGTCGGGCATCGCGGTGCGGCGCGACGTCGCCATGACCGGTGAGATCACGCTGCGCGGCCGGGTGCTGCCGATCGGCGGGCTCAAGGAGAAGCTGCTCGCGGCGCTCCATTCGGGCATCAAGAACGTGCTGATCCCGAAGGACAACGAGAAGGATCTGGCCGACATCCCCGACAACGTGAAGAAGGGGCTGCGGATCGTTCCTGTGTCGACCGTCGACGAGGTGATCGCCGAAGCGCTCGTCAGCGCGCCTGCGGCGATCGAGTGGATCGAGCCGGCCGAGGTCGATGCGGTCGCCAAGAAGCCGGACGGCGAGGGCGGCGTCGTCACGCACTGACGCCGTTTTTCAGCTCCGAAAAGATACGGCCCCGCGCTCGCGCGCGGGGCCGTTTCCTTTACCGGGGCGTCCGGCGGCGGATGGCGACGGCGCCGCTCCGCTCCGCCGGATCAGTCCGCCTTGAAGGCGACGCCACGGTCCTGCAGAACCTGCTGCAATTCGCCGGACTGGTACATCTCGCGCACGATGTCGCAGCCGCCGACGAACTCGCCCTTGACGTAGAGCTGCGGGATGGTCGGCCAGTTGGAGAAATCCTTGATTCCCTGACGGATCGACGGATCGTCGAGCACGTTCACGCCCTTGAACTTGACGCCCATGTGGCTCAGCACCTGGACGACGGCGGCGGAAAAGCCGCACATCGGGAAGACCGGCGTGCCCTTCATGTAGAGCACGACGTCGTTGCTGGCGATGTCGTCCTTGATGCGGTCGGCGGCGGCGGCTTCGCTCATCTGGTTCTCCTTCGGCAAGATTCGGGCTGGACGCGGGTCAGGGCGCGCGGGTCTGGAGGGCCATGGCGTGCAGTTCGCCGCCCATCCGGCCCTTGAGGGCGGCATAGACCATCTGGTGCTGCTGCACCCGGGTCTTGCCGCGGAAGGCCTCCGAGACCACCGTGGCGGCGTAGTGGTCGCCGTCGCCGCGCAGGTCCTCGATGGTGACCTGGGCATCGGGGAGCGCATCGCGGATGAGGCGCTCGATGTCGGCCGCTTGCATCGGCATCGCTGGACCTCTTCGCAGAACGTCGGGGGAGCGCTCAGGCCTTCCCGGCCATGTAGCGCGGAAGCCAGGCTTCGTGGGCCTGGCGCAGGGTCTCGAGCGATATAGGAACCTCGCCCGGCAGTGTCAAACGCGGGTCGGCCTCGACGCGGCCGACCGTTCGCGCGGGGACGCCGGCGGCGCGCGCCGCCTCCAGCACCGCTTCGGGCGCCGCGGTGGCGACGACGTAGCGGCCCTGGTCCTCGCCGAACCAGAAACCATGCGCGACGGCGGGCGCGGGCGGGGCGGCCAGCGCCATCCCCAGCCCCGAAGCCAGCGCCATTTCCGCCAGCGCCACGAGCAGGCCACCATCCGCCACGTCGTGGCAGGCGGTCGCGAGGCGCCGGTCGATCAGGTCGCGGACGAAGGCGCCGTGGCGGCGCTCGGCGTCCAAATCGACCGGAGGGGGCGCCCCGTCCTCGCGCCCGCAGAGTTCGCGCAGATAGAGCGATGCCCCGAGCCAGCCGGCGGTCTCGCCGACCAGGACCAGGGTCTCGCCGGCGCCGGCGGGCGCGATCCCGACGACCTTGCCGACATCGGCGATCAACCCGACCCCGCCGATCGCGGGGGCGGGCATGATCGCGGCGCCGGAGGTCTCGTTGTAGAGCGATACGTTGCCCGAGACGACCGGGTAGTCCAGCGCCAGGCAGGCCTCGCGCATGCCGGCTATGCAGCCCACGAACTGTCCCATGATCTCGGGACGCTCGGGGTTGCCGAAATTCATATTGTCGGTGATCGCGAGCGGCGTCGCGCCGGTGGCGCTGATGTTGCGATAGGTTTCGGCGACGGCCTGGCGCCCGCCCCGATGCGGATCGGCATGGCAGTAGCGCGGCGTGCAGTCGACCGTGAGCGCCAGCGCCTTGCGGCCGTCCGGCAGGCGCACCACGCTGGCGTCGCCGCCGGGGCGCAGCACGGTCTGGCCGCGGACGAGATGGTCGTACTGCTCCCAGATCCAGCGCCGCGAGGCCAGGTCCGGGCATCCCATAAGCCGCAGCAGCGCGTCGCCTGCCGCGTGGCGCGGCACCGCGGCCGTGTCGAGCACGGGGCGCTCGGGCGTCCGGGTCCAGGGCCGGTCGTATTCGGGCGCCGCCTCGGATACCGGCGCGATCGGCATGTCTGCTTCGATACTGTCGCCCATCCGCAGGACCAGCCGGCCGGTGTCGGTCAGATGTCCGATCACCACGCAGTCGAGCTCGTACTTGGCGAAGATCCTGTGCGCGATGTCCTCGGCCCCCGGACGCAGGATCATCAGCATCCGCTCCTGGCTTTCCGACAGCATGATCTCGTAGGCGGTCATGCCGCTCTCGCGGACCGGCACGCGGTCGAGCCGCAACTCGATGCCGAGCCCGCCCTTGCCGGCCATCTCGGTGGAGGACGACGTCAGCCCCGCCGCGCCCATGTCCTGGATCGCCACGATCGCGTCGGTCGCCATCAGCTCGAGGCAGGCCTCGATCAGCAGCTTCTCCTTGAACGGGTCGCCGACCTGCACGGTCGGACGCTTCTCCTCGGAGTTCTCGTCGAACTCGGCCGAGGCCATGGTGGCGCCGTGGATGCCGTCGCGTCCGGTCTTGGCGCCGACATAGACGACCGCGTTCCCGGGGCCCGATGCCTTGGCATAGAAGATGCGGTCGGCG
>JBIKXN010000366.1:0-4292 GCA_044355765.1 Alphaproteobacteria bacterium | reverse complement strand
CGGGTCTCGAACGCATAGGCGCGGTCGGGCGAGGGGGCTTGCGGCTTGTCGGTCATGGCGGGACCTTGCCATGGCCGGGGCGCCCCCGTCACCGCACAGCGAAGACGATCGCCCAGATGCCGAAGGCGGCGAGGCAGGCGGCCGAGGCGAGGTCGACGGCGCGGCGTCCGCGCATGCCGAGCGTGCGTCCCAGGCGCGACGTCGCCAGCGCCAGCGCGATCCACCACGCCGCCGAGCCGCAGAAGGCTCCGGCCGCCAGATGCAGCGGCCTCGCGGCGGCCGTCTCGCCGAGCGCGGCGAACACGGCGACGAAGGACAGCACCGTGGCCGGATTGGCCAGGGTCAGCAGCAGCACCGAGCCGAAGGCGGCGGCGAGGCTGCGCGGGTCGGCGCGGGACGCCGCCTCGGTGGCCGGGGACGCGCGCAGGGCGCGGGCGGCCATGGCGAGGAGAAGGATCCCGCCGCCGATGCCTATCGCGTCGGCATTGGCGGCCATGAAGCGCATGACCGTCGCGATCCCGAGGGCCGCGACCGCCGCATAGAGCGCGTCGGCGAAGGCGGCGCCGAGCCCCGACGCGATGCCGGCCGCGGGGCCGCCGGCGAGGCTGCGCCGGATGCAGAGCAACCCGACCGGACCGACGGGCGCCGCGACGGCGATGCCAATCGCCGCGCCGCGCAGGAAGACGGCCGCCGCGTCCATGTCAGCCGCCGAGCATCGCGAAGGCGAGGATGCCGAGCGCGACGAAGACCGCGGCGGCGGAGATGCGGATCGCCTTGAGCGGCAGGCGATGCGCGAGCCTGTCGCCGAGCCAGACCGCCGGCGCGTTCGCCAGCATCATGCCGAGCGTCGTGCCCGCGATCACCGCCGCGACATCGGTCGCGAAGCGTCCGGCCAGCGCCACGGTCGCGATCTGGGTCTTGTCGCCGATCTCGACGAGGAAGAACGCGATCGTCGTTGTAAGCAGCGCGCCATAGCGGTCCATCTTCGGCGTGTCGTCGTCCTCGAAGCGGTCGGGGAACAGCGCCCAGATCCCGATCGCGACGAAGGATCCCGCCACGATCCAGCGCAGCCACGGGCCGTCGAGCATATGGGCGAACCACGCACCGGCCAGCCCGGCCACGGCATGGTTGGCGAGGGTCGCGATCAGGATACCGGCCGCGATCGGCCAGGGGCGCCGGAAGCGCGCGGCCAGGACGAGCGCGAGCAGCTGCGTCTTGTCGCCGATCTCGGCGAGCGCGACGACCCCGGTGGAGACCGCGAGCGGGGACAGCGACGCGTCCATCACGACCGCGTGGGCGCGCCAAGCCCGCGGCGGCGGCGCGACGAGATTATCCCGGAATTGATCCCGCCCCAGGACAGGGCGCCGCTGAGCCGGCCGAACTCGATCTTGGGGCAGCGGTTCATGACGACCTTGAGGCCGGCGGCCTCGGCGCGCGCGGCGGCTTCGTCGTTGCGCACGCCGAGCTGCATCCAGACAACCTTCGCGCCGCGCGCGATCGCCGCGTCGACTATCGGCCCGGCGGCCTGGGAGTTGCGGAAGATGTCAACCATGTCGACCGGACCCGGCACGTCCTCGAGCGTGGCATGGACCGTCTCGCCGAGGATCTCCTGACCCGCGGCGGCGGGGTTCACGGGGATCACCCTGTAGCCCTTCGACTGGAGATACTTCATCGCGAAATAGCTCGGCCGGTTCCAGTTCGGCGAGGCGCCGATCATGGCGATGACGCGCGTGTCGCGCAGGATCGCGCCGATATAGGCGTCGTCGTAGGAATCGTGCTTCATCGGCCGCACCATGTCGGGGTCGTGCGCGTGAGCAGCGCGTCGATGCCGATCTCGGCGTCGCGCGCCATCATGTTCCGGGTCATCACCTCGCTCGCATAGGCATAGGCGGCCGCGAGGTCCATCTCGGCCTGGCGATAGAAGGCCTCCTTGCCGATCGCCAGTGTGAGGGGCGACTTGGAGGCGATCTGCCGAGCCAGCGCCGCCGTGCTGCCGTCGAGCGCGTCGTCGGCGACGACGCGGTTGACGAGTCCAAAACGCTGCGCCGCGGCGGCGTCGACGAAATCGCCGGTCAGCAGCATCTCCATCGCCGCCTTGCGCCCCACGGCGCGCGACAGCGCCACCATCGGCGTCGAGCAGAACAGTCCGATATTCACGCCGGGCACGGCGAAACGCGCGCTCTCGGCGGCGACGGCCAGATCGCAGCTCGCCACCAGCTGGCACCCCGCCGCCGTGGCGACGCCGTGCACGCGCGCGATCACCGGCTTGGGCAGCGAAAGGATGCGGCGCATCAGCCCCGCGCAGGCGGCGAAGGTCTCCTCGTAGGCGGCGCGATCGGGCCGGGCGCGCAGCTCGCGCAGGTCATGGCCGGCGCAGAACCCCTTGCCCGCGCCGGCCACGACCACGACGCGGACCGCGGGATCGGTCGCGATCTCGTCGAGGCTGCGGGCGAGTTCGGCCATCAGCGCCATCGACAGGGCGTTATAGGCGTGGGGGCGGTTGAGGCGCAGCGTCGCGACGCCGTCGGCGTCGTCGCGCAGCAGGATCGCGGGACCGGGGTCGGCTTGCGCAGAAAGGGTCACGGGCATGCTCCTGGACACGGCGACGCGCCGGGCGGTATTTGCAGCCTGCGGATAGGCGAATTCAAGGCGAAAGGCCGACGCATGGACCGTGCACCGCTCCTGACGCTGGCGGAGTTCGACGCCCTGGTCGCGCGCGACCTGCCGATCGCGGACCAGCTCGGCTTCCGCGTCGACGTGCTGCGCCATGGCCATGTGGTCTGCCGCGCGCCGTATTCGGGCAATTTCCTGCGTCCCGGCGGAACCATCGCCGGGCCCGTTCTGATGGCGCTCGCGGACTACGCGATGTACGCCGTCACCCTGTCGATGATCGGCCAGGTCGCGCTGGCGGTGACCACCAATCTCTCGATCAATTTCCTGCGCAAGCCCGGGCCGCGCGACGTGCTGGCCGAGGCGCGCATGCTCAAGCTCGGCAAGCGGCTGGCGGTGTCCGAGGTGGCTCTGCGCTCGGACGGCGAGGACGAGCTCGTGGCCCATGTCACCGGCACCTATTCGATCCCGCCGCGCGGCTGAAGCAGCCAGCGCCGCGCGCCGCGCCGCGGTATTCGGATACCTCATCAAAAAACACCGCCAGGACGCAGCTTTCGTGTTGACCGGCGCAGGGCCGATACGGATACTCCGCGCCTTCTCGCCGCCCCGGGCGGCGCCATCTACCGCGCAACCAGGTCTCCAGATCCGATGAAAACCTACGCGATGAGCGCCGCAGCCGCGGCCAAGGACAAGAAGTGGATCCTGATCGACGCCGACGGCGTCGTGCTGGGACGGCTCGCTTCGATCGTGGCGCTGCGGCTCAAGGGCAAGCACAAGCCCGGCTTCACGCCGCATGTCGATTGCGGCGACAACGTCGTCATCGTCAACGCCGAGAAGGTCCGCCTGACCGGCAACAAGATGAACGACAAGGTGTTCCACTACCACACCGGGTTTCCGGGCGGCGTCAAGGAGCGGACCCCGCGCCAGACGCTCGGCGGCAAGACCCCGAACAAGCTGATCCTGCGCGCGGTCGAACGGATGATGAAGAAGGACTCCCCGCTCGCGCGCGGCCAGATGGGCAATCTCAAGGTCTATGTCGGCCCCGACCATCCGCACGCGGCGCAGAACCCGACCGTCCTCGACGTTGCCGGCATGAACCCCAAGAACAAGCGGAGCGCGTGAACCCATGGCCGAGAAGAACACGGGCACGACGCTGACCCGTACCCGCAGCCTCGCCGACCTCGCCCTTGCCAACGCCGCCGTCGCGGCCGCCCAGGGCGCAGCGACCGGCGACCAGCCGCTGCCGGCGCCGCAGCGCGACGCCAAGGGCCGTTCCTATGCCACCGGCAAGCGCAAGAACGCCGTCGCCCGCGTCTGGGTGAAGGCGGGCAAGGGCCGGATCACGGTGAATGGTCGCGACGCGCAGACCTATTTCGCCCGGCCGGTGCTGCGCATGATCATCCAGCAGCCCTTCCTCGTGTCGGACCGGATGAACCAGTTCGATGTCATGGTGACCGTGACGGGCGGTGGCTTGTCCGGTCAGGCCGGCGCGGTGCGTCACGGCATCTCCAAGGCCCTGACGCTCTATGAACCGGCCCTGCGCAAGATCCTGAAGCAGGTCGGCTTCCTCACCCGCGACAGCCGCGTGGTCGAGCGCAAGAAGTACGGCCGCGCCAAGGCCCGACGCAGCTTCCAGTTCTCGAAGCGCTGACGCGGATCCGCGTCGGCCCCGCCGCGGGGCG
>JBIKXN010000365.1:0-4299 GCA_044355765.1 Alphaproteobacteria bacterium | reverse complement strand
CGGTCAGAAGGCGATCGTCATCGGCGCGGGCGGGGCGCGGCTGAAGGCGCTCGGCGCGGCCGCGCGCGCCGAGCTCGCCACTGCGCTCGAGCGGCCGGTCCATCTCTTCCTGCATGTGAAGGTCGCTCCCGACTGGGGCGAGCAACCAGGGTTCTATCGCGACTGGGGGCTCGACTTCGCGGCCGGGGCGCCGCCGCGGCGGGGCTAAGCCGCTGGGGCGTCATCCCCGCAACCGATCGAAGACCTCTTTGTCGGTGACGCCTTCGCAGGCGATGACGACCACGTCGCTGTCCGCGCCGATGCCGATCGCGGCGCGCGCGGCCGACGCGCCGCAGACGCGCGCCAGCGCCGCGACGGCCGCGATCCCGGTCTCGCCGATCTCGAGCGACGGGTCGCCGTCGGCGCCCGCCGCGAGCCGCCGCAGCGTCGCCACGGCCGTTCCGTCGTCGACCGTCGCGGCGGCGTCGACGCCCGCGCGCTGGATCGGCCAGGCGATCGCCGAAGGCGCGCCGACCACCAGACCGTCCATCACGGATCGGCCGGCATCCGCGAGCGTCACGCGATCGCCGGCCGCCAGGCTGCGGCGCAGGCAGTCGGATCCGTCGGGCTCCGCGACGACGACGGTCGGTCGCCGTGCGGCGTAGGCGAGCCAGAGCCCTGCGGCTGTCGCCGCGGCCAGCGTCCCGTTTCCCGCGGCGACGAACACGTGGCTGGGCGGCGCGGCGGCGCAGGAGTCCGCTATCTCGGAAGCGAGAACGGCGTATCCTGCAAGGATGTCCCGGGCGATCATGTCCGCGCCGTCGCACTCCGCATCGGCGACCAGGATCCGCCCGGTTCCGGCCGCCGCGTCCGCCTGCGCGGCGGCGAGGGCAGCGTCGAAATTGCCCGGGACCCTGATCACGTCCGCGCCGAAAGCGGAGATCGCCTTTTCGCGGCCCGCGGAGGTGTGTTCCGGCATGAAGATCCGGCTTCGTGCGCCCAAGCGCGCCGCGCCCCAGGCGAGCGCGCGGCCATGATTGCCGGAGGTGGCCGCGATGGCCGTGAAACCCGAAGCCGATCCGCCGCGACGCGCCATCGCGCGCTGGAGCGCGTAGGGCGGTCCGAGCGCCTTGAAGCTGCCGACCGCGAAGCGATGCCCTTCGTGCTTGATCCGCAGCCGGCCGACTTCGAGCGCAGACGCCAGATGCGGCATCTCGACCATCGGGGTGGGCGCGTAGCCCGGCCAGGCGGCGATCGCGGTGCGGGCCGCCGCGATGTCGGCGACGTCGACGATGGCGCGAAGCGCGTCCGGATACGTGCCGTCGCGCGCGACGCGGCGCGGCAGGACGAAGTTCACCGGGTCCATGACCGGCCTCCCGATAGAAAGTCCAGACGGCGGGGGGCGTCTGGATCGAGCGGGAAGAGCGGGCGCTCGACGGCGCGGAAATCGAGCCCCGCCAGGTTCGGCGTGGTCGGGCCGGGCGTGTCGAGGATGAACATCGCCGCCGCGCCGGCATAGGTCTGCTGATAATTCATCGGGTTCTTGACGACGACGAATTTCCGCGCCCGCGCGTCGATACCTGCGGTGGCGAAGGCCTCGTCGCCATATTCGTAGCAGGCGTTGCTGGTGACCAGGACGTCGACGGCACCGACGCGCAGTACGGCCGATGGACCGGCTTCGGCCCGCACGCCGCGCATCAGCCCGCCGGCATAGACGAACGACTCCGGGGCCGGGCGCAGGACTTCGGCCTCGACCTGCAGCGGCGCGCCATAGGCCGGGTCGCGACGATTGCCGATCCCGATTCCGATCCGCGCGCCTGGCCCGGCCGCGAGGGCCGCGGCGGCGGCGACGCCGTCGGCGAGATGGATCGCGGCCGGGATGCCTGGCGCGTGCGCCAGCAGCGCTCGGAGTGCGGCGGCGCTGTCCCCGCTGGCCCCGCCGCCGACGCAATCCGCCGCATCGGCAAGCACCACCAGGCCCTCGGTCGCGAGACCGCGGGCGATCGCCGCGGCGGGCGCGAGCGTGTCGACGAGGAAGCGGTGCCGCCGGTCCCACATTGCGGCGGCGACCCGCGCAGCGATCGCCTCGGCCGCCGCGGCATCGTCGTGGGCCGTCACCACCGTCGTGAAGCCGAGCCCCGGCGCATCGATCCAGGGCTGGACGCAGAAATGCGCGATGTCGCGGATCGGGCCGGCGGTGAGTTCCTCGGCGAGCGCGCGCAGCTCCGCCATCGGGCCGTCGCCGCGGGTGCGCTGTTTTTGCGCCGGCACGATCAGCGGCAACCTGCAGCGCACCATGACGGGCTTCAACCGGCCGGCGACGATCTCGCGCAGCATCGCCAGCGCGCGCCGTCCCGTCTCGTGCGTATCGTCGTGCGGATAGTGGCGGTAGCCGGTCAGCACGTCGCAATGCGCCAGCATGGCGTCGGTGACATGGGCATGCAGGTCGCAGCTCACCGCGAGCGGCACCCCGGGACGCAGGGCGCGGACCGCGCGGAGAAGCTCGCCCTCGACGTCGAGACTGTCCTGGGACACGAACGCGCCGTGCAAGGCGAGGTAGATGCCGTCGACCGGCGGCAGCGCGGCGATGCGCGCGAGCAGCGTCGACACGAATTCGCGGGTCGTCTCGGCCGCGACCCGGCCGCCGGCGCCGCCATGGGTGGCGATCAGCGGGACGAGAACGTCGCCGCCGGCCGCGGCTTCGTCGATGGCTCCGCCGATCTCCGTGCCCGTGCCGCGCAGCGCTTCGAGCATCGCCGAACCCTCGTGCAGGTACTTGGCGGCGAAATCGGCGCGCCGCGCCACCACCGGCGAGAACGTGTTGCCCTCGAAGAGCAGGGCGCCGACCGCGAAACGCATGAAGTCCTCCCGATGATCCGCCGGAGGTGGCGAGCTTAGCGCCGCGGCAGGGGGCTCGTCTCGGCGCCGCCTCCGCGCTAAGGAGGCTTCATGGAGTGGACCGACGACGGCGTGATCCTGTCGCGGCGGCGGCTCGGCGAAGCCGATGCCGTGGTCGCGCTGTTCACGCGCGATCACGGTCGCCATCTGGGCCTGGTGCGCGGCGGCGCCGGACGACGGCATGCGGCGGCACTCCAACTCGGCACCGTCGTCGCCGCGCGCTGGCGCGCCCGGCTCGAGGACCAGCTCGGCTGGTTCGCCTGCGAGCCGCTCGAGGCGACGGCCATGGCGTTTCTCGACGACGCCGGCCGGCTCGAGGCGATGACGGCGGCGCTCGAGCTGCTCGACGCGACCCTGCCGGAGCGTCAGCCGCATCCCGAGTTGCATGCGGCGACGCGCGCCTTCCTCGGGGCGCTCGGGGATGCGCCGGCGCCGGCGGCGCTGCTGGCGCGCTGGGAGGTCGGCGTCCTCGCGGCCCTCGGCTTCGGTCTGGACCTGACGCGCTGCGCCGCGACCGGAGCCGCGGACGACCTCGCCTATGTGAGCCCGCGCAGCGGACGCGCGGTATCGCGCGCCGGCGCCGGTACGCTCGCCGATCGGCTGCTCGGGCTGCCGGCCTTCCTGCTCGATCCGCGCTCGCCGGCGGAGGCCGCCGACATCGCCGCCGCCCTCGCGCTCACCGGGCATTTCGTCGCGCGCCATCTTCTGGCCCCGGCGGGACGAAGCATGCCGCCGGCGCGGCTACGCGTCGTTGATCGGCTGGCGCGCGCCGCTAGACTGCGCGGCCCCTGAAACCCCGCCCGCGTCGAGTCGTCCATGGCCGCGAAGCCGCTTCCCGTTTCCGAGATCCAACCCGTGGCGCTCGCCGATGCGCTGGGCGAACGATACCTGTCCTATGCCCTGTCGACGATCATGGCGCGCTCGCTGCCGGACGTGCGCGACGGGCTCAAGCCGGTCCACCGGCGGCTGCTCTTCGCGATGCGCCAGCTGCGGCTCGATCCCGATCAGGGATTCAAGAAATGCGCGCGCATCGTCGGGGACGTCATGGGCAAGTACCATCCGCATGGCGACCAGGCGATCTACGACGCGATGGTGCGGCTGGCGCAGTCATTCGCGCAGCGCTATCCGCTGGTCGACGGGCAGGGGAATTTCGGCAATGTCGACGGCGACAATGCCGCGGCCATGCGTTACACCGAGGCGCGGCTGACCGAGGTGGCGCAGGCGCTGCTGCAGGGCATCGACGAGGACGCCGTCGATTTCCGCGATACCTACGACGGCGAGGGCGAGGAGCCGGTTGTCCTGCCGGCCGCCTTCCCGAATCTTCTCGCCAACGGCGCCGCGGGCATCGCGGTCGGCATGGCGACCTCGGTGCCGCCGCATAATGCCGGCGAGCTCTGCGCGGCGCTGCTGCATCTGATCAAG
>JBIKXN010000364.1:0-4303 GCA_044355765.1 Alphaproteobacteria bacterium | reverse complement strand
GTCCGGGATTGGCACCGACATTGGCGAGCTCGTTGCGAAGGATCGCGTAGCTGCGGTTCGACCAGATCAGGGTGATGATCTTCAGCTTCTCGCGCGCTTGGGTCCACAGCGCCTGGACGGTGTACATCGCGCTGCCGTCCGCCTGTAGGCCGATCACCTGGCGATCAGGGCAGGCCACCGCTGCGCCGACCGTCAGGCACAGGCCCTCGCCGATCGCGCCGCCGGTCAAGGCCAGCCAGTCATGCGGCGCCGCCCCATGGGTGGCCTTGAAGAAGCCGCGGCCGGTGGTGACGGACTCGTCGACGACGATCGCGTTCTCCGGGATCAGATGGGCGAGCGCGGCTGCGATCGAATCCGGGTCGAGGGCGCCCGACGGCATCGGCGGCCGCTCGGCATCCGGGATCGCGACCATGCGCGGCGCATCGAGATGCTCGGCCAGCGCCTCCAGCGCGCCGACCAGATCCTCGTGCGAAGCGGCCAGTGTCACGATCCGGCAGCCCTCCGGCGCGAAAAGGCTGGGCTTGCCGGGATAGGCGAAGAATGCGGTCGGCTCCTTGGCGCCGCACAGCACGATCGCGCGCGTGTGTGCGAGCGCCGCCAGCGCCTGGTCGACGGGATAGGGCACGCGGTCGATCGCCAGGCGTCCGCGGCCACGCTGGACGCGGGCATTCGATCCTTCCGCGAGGATCCGGCAGCCCGTCCTGGCGGCGATCCGCGCCGCAGCCCGCTGTCCCGCCTCGCGCAGCGCGACGCCGCCGAGCAGGAGCGTCGCGTGGCCCCCGGCCAGCGCCTCTGCGGCGAGGCGCACGGACTCGGCATAGACGGGCAGACGCTGTGCGAGAGGCGGCAGCGACGCGATGCCGGTGCCGTCGTTCCAGGCCGTGTCGGCGGGCAGGATGAGTGTCGCGACCTGGCCCGGCGGAGCCATGGCGGCCGCGATCGCCTCGGCGCCGTCGCGCGCGACGTCGGCGGCGCTCATCGAGGTCTTGACCCAGTGCGATACCGGGCGCGCGATGCCCTCGATGTCGCTGGTCAGCGGCGCGTCGAAGCGGCGATGGTAGGTCGCATGCTCGCCGACGATATTGAGCACGCCGGACTTCGCCTTCTTCAGATTGTGCAGATTGGCGAGCGCGTTGCCGAGACCGGGACCGAGATGCAGCAGCGTCGATGCCGGACGATCGGTCATCCGGTAATAGCCGTCGGCGGCACCGCTGGTGACGCCCTCGAAGAGGCAGAGGACGCAGCGCATGCCGTCGACGCGATCGAGCGCGGCGACGAAATGCATCTCCGAGGTCCCTGGATTGGTGAAGCACATGTCCACGCCGCCCGCGACCATGGTCCGCACGAGGCTCTCGGCGCCGTTCATCGTCATCTCGTTCCTCCGGTGCTGGCTGCGCGCGACGCATAGCGCGCCGCATGGCTCAACGGGAAGGTTTTGCTACAGTCCCATGCGCGGGACAAGCGAGGGCGGCGGGAATGGTCGACGGCAAGGCTGATCTGGTGCTGCGACGGGGCCGCGTGTTCCGTGGCCTGGCCGAGGGTTTCGCGAGCGCCGTCGCGGTCGCGGGCGGCAGGATCCTTGCCGCCGGCGCCGACGACGACGTCGCGGAAATGATCGGACCATCGACGCGCGTCCTCGACCTCGCCGGGCGCGCGGCGATCCCGGGCTTCAACGACGCGCATCAGCATATCCTCGCGCTCGGGCTCGCGCTGAACGAGATCGACCTGCGCTCCGGCGAGGTCCGCACGCTGGCCGAATTGCTGCACCGGGTTCGCGAACGCGCCGCCGCGACGCCGGCGGGAGCCTGGATCGTCGGCGGCCGCTACGACCATTTCGAACTCGACGTCCGCCGCCATCCGACGCGCGAGGAACTCGACGCCGCGGCGCCCGATACGCCGGTCTTCCTCAAGCGCACCTGCGGCCATATGGGGGTCGCGAACTCGCTGGCGCTGCGCGCCGCCGGCATCGACGCGCAGACATCGCAGCCGCCGGGCGGGCATATCGAGCGCATCGACGGACGGCTGACGGGGCTGCTGCAGGAGCGCGCATTGGAATTGATGGCCCGCGCGATGCCGCGGCTCGACCGCGAGGCGCTGGTCCAGGGCATCGAGGCCGGCGGGCGCATGCTGCTGGGGCAAGGTATCACCAGCGTCATGGACGCGGGTGCAGGCCTCAAGCAGGGAATGGACGACTACGAGGCATTCGTCGCCGCGCGGCAGTCGGGCCGGCTGCCGGTGCGGGCCTATGTCGCCCTGACGGGCGGGCCGAACGGCATCCAGGACAAGGCGCTGGCGCGGGGCATCGCGACTGGGCTCGGCGACGACCGGCTGCGGGTCGGCCCGGTCAAGCTGTTCGCCGACGGCAGCGCCGGCGGTCTGACCGCCGCCATGACGACGCCCTATCGCTGCGGCTGCGACAAGCGCGGGATGTTCATCTGGACCGACAGCCAGCTCGACGAGATGGTGGCGCGCTACCATGCCGCGGGGCTGCAGCTCGCCATCCACGCCATCGGCGATGCGGCGATCGGCCAGGCGATCGCGGCCATCGGCAAGGCGGGCCGTGCCAGCTCGACGATCGGTCGTCGCCATCGAATCGAGCATTGCGGTTTCGCGACGAAGGCGCAGACCGCGACAATGCGGTCGTTGGGCATGACGCTGGCGCCGCAGCCGGTGTTCCTCTACGAGTTCGGCGACCTCTATACCGACGTTCTCGGCGACGAGCGGCCCGCGGGGGCCTATCCGATGCGCAGCTGGATGGAGGCGGGGCTTCATCCGGCCGCCAGTTCCGATGCGCCGGTCTCGACCTCCAATCCGTTCGTCAATCTCTATGCGATGGTCTCCAGGCGCAGCAATCGCGGCACGATGCTTGGCCCGCAGGAGAGGATCGGCATCGCCGAGGCGGTGCATTGCCTGACCGCCAACGGCGCCCATGCGAGTTTCGAGGAAGATCGAAAGGGGCGTCTGGTCCCCGGGCAGCATGCCGACATCGCCGTCCTCGATCGCGACATCTTCGCCGTCGAGCCCGAGGATCTGCTCGGCGCGCGCGCCGACGCGACGATCCTCGGCGGCGAAGTCGCGTTCGACCGCCACGGCGCGCTGGGCTAGAAGCGCCGCACGAGACGCCGACGACCGAGCAGAGAGGAGAACCCGATGTCCGCGACGCGCACGACGTTGATCCGAAACCTCGACTGGGCCGTCGTCTGGGACGAGGCGACCGGCGCGCATGCATATCTGCGCGGCGCCGATCTCGCCTTCGCGGGAGACACGATCCTGTACGCGGGTTCCGCCTTCGCCGGCAGCGCCGACGCGGTGATCGACGGTGCCGGGCTGATTGCCTCGCCGGGCTTCGTCAACGTGCACAGCCACCCGAGTTCCGAGCCCGGCAACAAGGGCGCGCTCGAGGAACTCGGCAGCCCGGCGCTCGGCCAGAGTTCTCTCTACGAATTCATGCCGGTGTTCCGCCTGGATCCCGGTGCCGCGGAGGCCGCCACGCAGGTGGCAGTATGGGAGTTGCTGAAGAGCGGGGTGACGACGTTCTGCGATCTTTCGGGACCTCGCGAGGGGTGGGCCGATCAGGTCGCCGCGACCGGGATCCGCGCCGTGCTCTGTCCGATGTTCCGCGCGGCGACCTGGACGACGCGCGACGGGCATTCGGTCGAATACAGCTGGGAAGAGGCGGCCGGCGCGCGCGGCCTCGCCCAGGCGCTGGAGATCGTCGACGCCGCCGCGCGGCATCCGTCTGGTCTGCTTGGCGGGATGGTCGGTCCCTCGCAGATCGACACCTGCGGCGCCGGGTTGCTGCGCGAAAGCCTCGCCGAGGCGCGCCGACGCGGGATCCCGACGCAGCTCCATGCCGGCCAGTCGATCGTCGAGTTCAACGAGATCACCCGCCGCCACGGCAAGACGCCGATCGAATGGCTCGACGCGATCGGCGTGCTGGGGCCCGACCTGATCGTCGCGCACGGGATCTTCCTCAACGACCATCCGCAGCTGCACTGGCCGCATGCCGACGATTTCCGCCGCCTCGCCGCGTCGGGAGCCCAGGTCGCCCATTGCCCGACCGTGTTCGCGCGCCGCGGCATCGCGCTCAACACGCTCGCCCGCTATGTCGATGCGGGTATCGTCTGCGGCATCGGCACGGACACTTTCCCGCACAACTTCCTCGACGAAATGCGCTTGGCCGCCTATGCGTCGCGCCTGGTGAGCGGGAATTTCCGGGCCGCGAGCACGCGCCATGTCTTCGACGCGGCGACGATCGGCGGCGCGCGCATGATCCGGCGGCCGGATCTGGGCCGGCTGGCGG
>JBIKXN010000363.1:0-4318 GCA_044355765.1 Alphaproteobacteria bacterium | reverse complement strand
GGCGATCAGCGCCGCGATCGCATCCAGGGCCGCGGCCGCGTCGGCACCGGTCGCGACCAGGGTCAATTCTGTACCCGGTCCCGCGGCCAGCATCATCAACCCCATGATGGACCTGCCCGAGACCGTGACGCCGTCCTTGAGCACGGCGACCTCGGCGGCGAACTGGGCGGCGAGCTTCACGAACTTGGCGGCGGCGCGCGCATGCAGGCCGCGCTTGTTGAGGATCGTGACGCGCCGCTCGGCATGTGCGGCCGCCGCGGTCATCGCGGCTCGCCTGCCAGCAGCTGCGAAGCGACGTTGATGTATTTGCGGCCGGCCTCGCGCGCATCGAGCACGGCGGCGTCGAGCGGCTTGGCGGCGCGCACCGAGGCAAGCTTGATCAGCAGCGGCAGATTCATTCCTGCCACCACCTCGACCTTGCCCTTGCCCAGGATCGACATCGCGAGGTTCGAGGGCGTGCCGCCGAACATGTCGGTGACCACCGCCACGCCGTCGCCCTCGTCGACCCGGGCGACCGCGTCGATGATCTCGGCCCGGCGCATCTCCATGTCGTCCTCGGGGCCGATGCATACCGCGACCACGTTGCGCTGCGGCCCGACGACGTGCTCCAGCGCCGAGACGAACTCGGCCGCGAGCCTACCATGCGTGACCAGGACCATGCCGATCATGTGACCATCCGTTGCTGCCTCAGCGCGCCGCGTCGCCGCGCCGGTCGATGTCGCGGTGGACCAGATTGACCTGCCGCCCGCGCGCCGCGAGCCAGGCCGCGAGCCGCTCGGCGACGAACACCGAGCGGTGCCGCCCGCCGGTGCAGCCGCAGGCGATCGTCAGATAGCTCTTGCCCTCGCGCTCGAAGCGCGGAAGCAGGGCGGCGAGCATGCCGGACAGGCCGTCGAAGAACGGCGCGAAGCCAGGATCGGCGGCGACGAAGTCGGCGACGCCCTGATCGCGGCCGGTCAGCGGCTGCAGCGCGGGATCGTAATGGGGATTGGCGAGGAAGCGCACGTCGAAGACCAGATCGGCCTCGCGCGGCAGGCCCCAGCGATAGGCGAAGGACAGGACGGCGACGACCAGGCCGGGGCGCAGATCCGCGGCCAGTTCTTCCTGCACCAGCCGCCGCAGATCCGCGCCGGAGGTCGTCGAAGAATCGAGCGCCAGATCGGCGTCGTCGCGCAGCGGCGCCAGCAGCGCGCGCTCGGCCAGGATGCCGTCGAGCACCGGCCGGTCGACCGCCAGCGGATGGCGGCGCCGGGTCTCGGTGAAGCGGCGGCGCAGCACCTCGTCGTCGGCGTCGAGGAACAGCAGCCGCGCGTCGATGTCCGGCCGCGCGCGCAGCTCGGCGAGCGCCGCCAGCACCGGCGCCGGCGCGAAGTCGCGGGTGCGGGCGTCGATGCCGACCGCCAGCGGCCGCGCCGTGCCGGCGCCGCCGGCCTGGACCAGGGCGCCGAGCAGCGACAGCGGCAGGTTGTCGACCGCCTCGTAGCCCGCATCCTCGAGCGCGCGCAGCGCCGTCGACTTGCCGGCGCCCGACAGCCCGGTCACCAGGACGATCCGCTGCCGGGACGGCGGCAGCGGCGCCTTCGGCAGGGGATCGGCGCCGCTCAAGCGGCAGGTTTCCCGAGTTGCGCCATCGCCGACGCCGCGACGGCGGCGCGCAGCGCCAGCGCGACCTTGCCGGGGGCCGAGGCGTCGAAGGCGTCGAGCGCGACGCGGGCGATCGCGACGCCCAGATAGCCGGCGCTGGCGGGGTCGGGCAGACGCTCGACCGCCTCGCGCGGCATCAGATCCACGGCCAGCGCCAGCCGGGCGCGGGCGGCACGCTGGTCCGGATCCACGGCGACGATGCCGAGGCCGCGCAATTCGATCAGCCCGCCGAGCGCGGCCGGCGCGGAGGCAAGCAGGGCGCCGTCGCGGCGGCGCAGATCGACCCGGTCGTCGGCGACGAGACGGAAGCCGCGCTCCAGCAGCCGGAAGGCGAGGTCGGATTTGCCGCTGCCCGATGCGCCACGCAAAAGCACGCCGATGCCGTCGCGCGCGACGCAGGTGGCATGGATCTGGAGGGGGGGCGCAGTGCTCACGTCGGGGGCGGAGCGTGGACCCGCCCCGCGGGCTTGTCAACGAGGCTACCGCACTGCACCAAAACGTTCCGGTCCCGGTCTCAACCGGATGGATTACTAGTCAACCATATGGAATCGCTGGAGGATCGGCCCAGCGGCGCGGTCCGCCTTACTCCCGGGGCAGGCGGATGACGAAACGCGCGCCGCCGACCGAGCCGTCCGGCCGCGCGACGTTGGCGGCGGAAATGCTGCCGCCATGGGCAGCCACGATCTGGCGCGAGATCGACAGGCCCAGCCCTGAATGGGTGCCGAATTTCTCGCCGGCCGGCCGCGCGCTGTAGAAGCGGTCGAAGATCCGCTCCAGCCGGTCGGACGGGATGCCGGGCCCCTCGTCCTCGACCGCGATCTCGACGCTGTCGCCGTCGCGTCGCGCCGCGAGCACGATCCGCCCGTCCGGGGGGCTGAACGACAGCGCATTCGCGATCAGGTTGCGCAGCACCTGGCCCAGCCGGTCCTCGACCCCGGTCACGCGCAGCGCCGCCGCGTCGCGGATGGCCAGCACGACGCGCGGATCGGAGGGGCGCGCCGTCGCGCCGTGGATCTCGGCCAGGGTCTCGAGCAGCCTCGCGATGTCGACGCTCTCGCCCGCCGCGCGGCCAAGCTCGGCGTCGAGCCGCGAGGCGCCGGAGATGTCGCCCAGCAGGCGGTCGATGCGCTGCACGTCCTCGACGATGATCTGCATCAGCTTCTCGCGCCGCGCCGGATCGGCGACCCGGGCGGCGGTCTCGACCGCGCTCTTGAGCGAGGTCAGCGGGTTCTTGATCTCGTGCGCGACGTCGGCGGCGAAGCGCTCGATCTCGTCGATGCGCTGCGACAGCGCGGCGGTCATCTCGACCAGCGCGCCGGACAGGTCGCCGATCTCGTCGCGCCGCGCGCGCATGTCCGGGATCGCGGCCTGCGCGGACGCCGCGCCGCGCCGGCCGCCGATCGCGCGGCTGCGGCGCACGCGCTCCGTCGCCGCCGCGAGGCGCAAGATCGGCAGGGTGATCGTGCGCGCGATGTAGAGCGATGCCAGCGCGGTCACCAGCATCGCGGCGAAGCACAGCTTGACGATGTCGTAGCGCAGCGCGCGCACGCTGGCCTCGATCTGTTCGCCGCTGGCGATCAGCATCACGGCGCCCATCACCTGCTTGAAGCGCTGCACCGGCGCGGCGACGGTGATCAGCATGCCGGCCCCGCCGGCATAGCTGCGCAGCGCGCTCGACGTCTCGCCGGCCAGCGCCGCCGCGACCTCGGCGAAATCCTCGGCGCGCGGCTCGGGCGCGTCGGGCCAGACCGACAGCGGCGCGCGCGCCGGCACCAGCGCCACGATGCGGTCGTAGAGGTCGTCGGCCAGCCGCATCGGCCAGGATGGCGGGGCACGCGGCGGCGGCAGCGGCTCGACCAGCACGCGCCCGCCATATGGCGAGACGATGCGGCTGTCCGCCAGCACATGGCCCTCGGGCGCGAAGATGCGCGCATGCCCGTCGGCGGGCTGCATCAGCCGGAACAGGACCGGGCGCAGGATCTCGGGCGCGAGACGGTAGTCGAGGCCCGCCTCGCCGTCGTCGTCGGGGCGCGCGGTCTCGGAGACGGCGGTGGCGACGATGCGCGCCTGCATCCGCAACGCCGCCAGCTGCGCGTCGATAAGCCCGCTGCGATAGTCGTCGAGATAGAGGAAACCGATGCCGAGCAGCGCCGGCCCGATCAGGTTGAGGAACAGGATCCGGCGCGTCAGCGGCGACAGGATGCGGCGGCGGCGGGGACGCCGCGGCGGTCTCATTTTTCCTTGTCGCGGTAGCGATAGCCGAGACCGTAGAGGGTCTCGATCTGCTGGAACCCGTCGTCGACCTCCTTGAACTTCTTGCGCAGGCGCTTGATGTGGCTGTCGATCGTACGGTCGTCGACATAGACGTGTTCGCCATAGGCCGCGTCCATCAGCTGGTCGCGGGTCTTGACCATGCCCGGACGCTGCGCCAGAGCCTTGAGCAGCAGGAACTCGGTCACCGTGAGCGCCACGTCGCTGCCCTTCCAGGTGCAGACATGCCGCGCCGGATCGAGCACCAGCTCGCCACGCGCCAGCGGCGGCTCGGCGGCCGCGCCGCCCGCGGCGCGGTCGCGCACCAGCTCCTGGCGGCGCAGGATGGCGCGGATGCGCTCGACCAGCAGGCGCTGCGAGAACGGCTTGGTGATGTAGTCGTCGGCCCCCATCCTGAGGCCCA
>JBIKXN010000362.1:0-4320 GCA_044355765.1 Alphaproteobacteria bacterium | reverse complement strand
CTCCGGAAGAAGGCCGCCGACGCGGCGCCTGCTTGCTGTCCCATTGACCGGGTGTTCGGAACACTTTACGATCCTAACAGTTCCGATGCGGCGTTCAACCCTCCTCGGCGTACAGATGGACGATAACTGGCCAAGCCCCACCGTTCAGACGCTGCCCGACCAGGTCGCGGTTGCGATCCTGCAGCGCATCGCGACGGGCCAACTGCAACCCGGGAATCGCCTTCCCTCTCAGCGCGATCTTGCGCAGACCATGGGCGTGGGACTCGCGGTGATACGCGAGGCGATACAGCGGCTCGCCGCCCTCAATATCGTCGAGGCGAGCCACGGCAGCGGCACGGTCGTCCGCCCTTTCCGCTGGATCCCCTTGATCTACGATTCCGGGCTGTTCGCGCTCGCGATGCAGCGCATCGGCATCCGCGATCTATGGGAGGCCCGGCGCCTCATAGAAAGCCAGATAATCCGTCTGGCGGCCGAGCGCGCGTCAGCGGCCGACATCGCGGCGATGCGCGCGATCGTCGCCCGCGCGAGTCCCCTGCCTCTTGTCTACGCGTCGTCCCAGGCCTTGAACCGCGAATTCCATCTGGCGCTCGCCCGTGCCGCGAAGAACGCCGTGCTGGAGGATCTGCTCTCACCGCTTCTCGACATCCGCAGCGAGGGTGCCGACCACAGGTTCACGCCCGAGACCTGCCGTCGCACCTGGGAAGCGCACGAAGCTATCATCCGCGCGGTAGAGACGCGCGATCCCGAAGCGGCGGAGCGCGTCATGCTGGCGCATTTCGCCATCGGCCCGATCCTGCTGGCGGAGGTCGAGGCGGTCGGTGCCGGGACGTCGGCCGCTTCGCCCGGCAGACGCGCCACGCGGGCGCGATCACGCGACCGCTGCCCCGCGGTCTGAGCACGGGCTCGGGGACGGCGATGCGATTCGATGCGGTGATCGGCGACTTCCCGGTGCTGCTCTACGGCATTCCGCTCACGATCGCGATCACGTTCGTAGCCTTCGCGCTCGGTACGCTCCTTGCGCTGCCGCTCGCCATCGCGCGCACCGCGCGCCCGCCCGTCATCGCTCAGGCGGCGCTGGGCTGGATCGAGTTTTTCCGCACGACTCCTCCATTGATGCATCTCGTCTGGGCGTACTACGCGTTGCCGGTCGTCGCGGACATACGGCTCGACGCCTTCACGGTCGTCGCCGGCGCGCTTGCGTGCAGCACCAGCGCGCAGATGGCCGAGACGTTCCGTGGAGGCATTCTCGCCGTACCGCGCGGCCAATGGGACGCGGGCCGCGTGCTCGGACTTTCGCGCATGCAGCAACTGCGCTGGGTGGTCCTGCCCCAGACGCTGCGGCTCGTCCTCGCGCCCTCATGCAACACGCTCGTCAGCCTGCTCAAGCAATCGTCCCTCGCGGCCGTGATAGCGATGCCGGAGATCATGAACCGCGGATGGAGCCTCGCGGCGGAAACATTCCGGCCGATCGAGGTGCTGACGCTGGTCGCGCTCATCTATTTCGTCCTGACCTGGCCCCTCGTACTGCTCGCCGGCGCACTCGAGCGCCGCGCCGGGCTCGCCTTTCGCACCGACTGAAGTCCACGCGCAACCGAAGGAGAAGACGTCATGTTGAAATGGGTCACCGCCGCAGCCGCCGTCGTCGTCGCTTTCGCGGCCCTCCCCCCGCCGGTCGCTTCGGCACAGAGCGTTTTGGATGAAATCAGGCAACGCGGCGAACTGCGCGTCGCAGGAGTCCTCTATAGGCCACTGATATCGCGTCGACCGAACGGCGACTATGTAGGCATGGACGTGGAAATCATGCGCCGACTGGCGGCCGATCTCGGCGTCAGGCTGAATGTCGTGAACTCCGAGTGGGCCACGGCCGTGGCCGGCATCGAAACCAAGAAATGGGACATCGTTCCGGCGCTGTGCATCACCGATCGCCGCCGCGAGGTCGTCGACTTCAGCGAGAGCTACATCACCATCGGAGCGACGCTGACAGTCGCGGCGAACAATCCCAAGGGCCTGACGACCGTCGAGGCCTTCAATCGACCCGAGGTCGTCTTTGCGGTACCGCCCGGCTCGTGGTCGGAGTCGGTCGCCAAGGAGGTCGCGCCGAACGCCACGCTCAAGCAATTCGGCCAGTCGACCTCCGCCGACCTGATCCAGGAGGTGGTCGCCGGCCGCGCCGACGCGGTCGTTCTCGACACGCCCATCCAGACGACCGTGGCGCTCGCGTCGTTCGGAGACCGGATCCGCATCGTGCCCGGCCACAATCAGCCGCTCGACGTGCGCGCCTGCAAGGTCGGGTACGCCTACATGAAGGGCGACACGAAGATGCGCGACCACATGGACGCTTTCACCAAGCGGCTGCGCGAAAGCGGGCAACTGGCCGAACTGATCAAGCAGTTCATGACGGACGAGCAGATCCGCGCAACGAACTGACCGACCGGCAGAGCAGCGCGCCATGGATTTCAGGTTCGATCGCGTCCTGGTCTATCTTCCGGACCTGATCGATGGCGCGCTGCTCACCCTCGTCCTCAGTCTCGTCAGCATCGCGCTCGGTGTCGTGCTGGGTCTGATCCTCGCCCTCATGCGCTTCTCCGGGCGCAGGCCGCTCGACTGGCCTGCCTACGTCTTCATCGAGTTCTTCCGGACGACCCCGCCCCTGGTCCAGATCGTCTGGTTCTATTACGGCCTGCCGGCCCTCACAGGCAGGGACCTCGACGCGTTCAGCGCCGCCGCCGTTGCGCTGGGACTCAACATCGCCGCGTTCTTCGCGGAGATCTTCCGGGCCGGCCTCGCGGGAATCGACCGCACGCAGTGGCAGGCGGCGCGCGTGCTCGGCCTCGGGCCGGTGGACACGTTGCGTTTCGTCATCCTGCCGCAGGCGTTCCGAAGCGTGCTGCCACCGACCGGCACGACGGTCATCTACCTGATCAAGGGCACCGCGCTCGCGTCGGCGATCGGTACGCCCGAGTTGCTGCGCGTCGGACAGCTGGTTGCGCTCGAAACGTTCCGCCCTGTCGAGACGCTGACGATCGTCGCAATCGCCTATTTCGTGCTGACCTATCCGATCGCCCTGGTTTTCCACGCGCTGGAGCGCCGTTTGGCGCGAGCGCGCGCATGAGGATCGCGCCGTGAACCAGCCCCTTATCGTCGTCGACCAGGTCGTCAAGCGCTACGGGTCCGAGACCGTGCTCAATCGCGTAAGCGCGAGCGTCGAGACCGGGCAGGTCATGGTCGTGATCGGCCCGAGCGGATCCGGCAAGAGCACGCTGCTGAGATGCATCGCCAGGCTGGAGCCGATCCAGGGCGGCTCGATCTCGATCGGCGGCGCCATCGCGGCGCGCGGGGAGGACGAGCCTGGACCGGGTCCGGACGACGCGGCGCTTTCGGCGCTGCGGCACGAGGTCGGCATGGTGTTCCAGAGCTTCAACCTGTTTCCGCATCTGACCGTGATCGAGAACGTCACGCTGGCACCGCGGCGCGTGAAGGGTATCGGAAACGCCGAGGCACAGCATCTCGCGATCGAGTTGCTGCGGCTGGTGGGGCTCGAGGACAAGCGGGATTCCTATCCCTCGCGACTATCCGGAGGACAGCAGCAGCGCGCCGCCATCGCGCGCGCCCTAGCGATGCGGCCGAGGGTCATGCTCTTCGACGAGGTTACGTCGGCGCTCGATCCCGAGCTGGTGGGCGAGGTTCTGAAGACAATGCGCGGTCTCGCCGAACAGGGGATGACGATGGTGGTGGTGACCCACGAAATGGGTTTCGCCCGCGACGTCGCCGACGACGTCGTCTTCATGGATCGCGGCGCGATCGTCGAGCGTGCCGCGCCCGACAGGATTTTCAGCGATCCGGCGGAGGGACGCACACGCGCGTTCCTCGAGCGGCTGCTCGAACGCGAGGGTGGAAGCAGGAAGCATCGATGACCGAGGTCGAGTGGTGGCGCCTGAAGGCCGCCGACATCAACGCCCTCGCGGCACGCGGCGCCGTCGCGATCGTCCCGGTCGGCTCCACCGAGCAGCATGGACCGCATCTTCCGACCCAGGTCGACGCGCTGCTGGCTGGCGAAGTCGCGCGCCGCGCCGCGCGCGAGGTCTCCGGGCGCATGCCGGTCGTCGTCACGCCGCCGGTCTGGACGGGACTGGCCGAGCACCACATGGGGCTGGGTGCAACGATCTCGATCGACTTCGCGACCTTCGCGGCACTTCTGCGCGGGATCGTCGGCTCGCTGCATCGACAACGCTTCCGGCGCATCCTGCTGCTCAACGGCCATGGCGGCAACATCGCCGCCTTGACCGTGATCGTGAACGACCTGGCTGTCGCGTTCGACGC
>JBIKXN010000361.1:0-4321 GCA_044355765.1 Alphaproteobacteria bacterium | reverse complement strand
AGGCCGGTATCTGGTCTTCTCGGACATCCCGAACGACCGCATGATGCGTTTCGACGAGACCGACGGATCGGTGTCGGTTTTCCGCGCGCCGGCGATGAACTCCAACGGCAACACCGTCGATCGCCAGGGGCGCCTGGTGACGTGCGAGCATCGCGGACGCCGGGTGACACGCACCGAGATCGACGGCAGCGTCACCGTCCTCGCCGATCGCTGGCGCGGCAGGCGGCTCAACTCACCCAACGACGTGGTCGTGAAGTCGGACGGATCGATCTGGTTCACCGATCCCGATTACGGGATCCTCAGCCATTACGAGGGCGAGAAGGCGCAGGGCGAGATCGGCGCCTGCAACGTCTACAGGATCGATCCGCGGACCGGTGCCGTCGACGCCGTGGCGACCGATTTCGTGAAGCCGAACGGCATCGCGTTCTCGCCCGACGAGAGCGTGCTCTACGTGGCCGATACCGGCGCCAGCCACGTCGCGGGCGGCCCGCGCCATATCCGCAGCTTCGCGGTCCGCGCCAACGGCCGCTCGCTCGGACGCGCGCGCGTCTTCGCCGAATGCG
Source organism: Alphaproteobacteria bacterium (assembly GCA_044355765.1). Taxonomy (GTDB): domain Bacteria; phylum Pseudomonadota; class Alphaproteobacteria; order CACIAM-22H2; family CACIAM-22H2; genus CAIOSQ01. The sequence continues at coordinate 3,758 of JBIKXN010000361.1, read as the reverse complement.
ACGCCGGTTTCTTCGACGGGATGCGGATCGACGCAGACGGTCGCGTCTGGACCAGCGCCGGCGACGGCGTGCACTGCTTCCTGCCGGACGGCACGCTGATCGGCAAGATCCGCATTCCCGAACTGGTCGCCAATGTCGAGTTCGGCGGACCGCGGCGCAACCGGCTGTTCATCTGCGGCACGACGTCGCTCTACGCCTGCTTCCTGACGGTCGTCGCCGCGCGCTGAACGCCGCGGTCAGCGCGTCGCGCAGGCGGCCTGCACGACGCGCCGCCCCGCGCGCAGTTCGTCGGCCACGCGCTCCAGCGTCGACGGGTCGACGACCGGCGGCGCGCCGCCGTTGGTCGGCGGTCGGCGCAGCCGCGCCCCCGCCTCGGCGAGCGAGTCCAGCAGTTCGGGGGCCAGGGTCTCGAAACGTCCGCGGCGCGGGCTTTCCGCGACGATCACGCCGATGACGTCGCCTGCGGAATCGAGCAGCGGTCCGCCGCTGATGCCACCCATCGAACCTTCGAAGCCCGGGACACGCCCCAGCTCGGCCCAACTGACCGTCGGCGCGCGACCGCGGAACCTGCCCTCCGCCTGCATCTGCGAGCGGCCGATCACCCGCCCATGGACGGCGCCCGGGCGTCCCTGCGGAAAGCCGATCGCGTAGCCCGGCTGGTTGCGGCGCAGCGGCGCGCGCGCCATCGTCAGCGCCTCGCTTCCGGGCATGCCGCGCAGCACCGCCAGATCGGCTGCGCCATGCGTCCAGACCAGCCGCGCCTCCGTCCAGCCGCGCGGCGAGCGCAGCGCGATGCGCGGGCATTCATGCACCACGTGCAGCGCCGTCGCCCACAGCCCCGTGCCGTCGATCGCGAAGGCGGTCCCGGTCGTCGAGCCGCGCCGGCGCTCGAAATTCACGCCGAAGACCGGGTCGAACGTCGAGGCGGGCGGCAGCACTTCGCCGGGGCGGGCGGGCGGCGATGCGTCGCCGCGCGGCTGCTGGCGCGCCGGCGGCTCTACCGGTGCGCCGATCGGCGGACGGCGCGGCGCCGGCGCCTGGTCGAAGAACGCGTCGAAGAGATGCGAGGCGACCGCGCCGAGCAGCAACAGGACGACGATGCGTTCGAGCCGGCCCATCCCCGGGCTCCGGGCGCGGCCGGATCAGGCGACCATCGCGCCGGCGTTCAGGATGCCGACGGCGATCTGGGTCGACGCGGCGATCACCGCGGCGGCGACGTCGCCGCGTTCGACGCGCGCGGGCAGGTCGCGCAGCGCCAGCGTCGCGGCGCCGAACGCCGCGGCCTGGAGCAGGGCGGAAACGCCGCCCCAGACCAGGATGTCGACGACGTTGACCGAGGTCGCCAGCGTGGTCGCCAGCGGGATCGCGAGGCCGACCGCGGCACCGGCCAGCGTCAGCGCGGCGGCGACGTTGCCGCCGCGCACGAGATCGAGTTCGTGATACGGGGTCAGCCGCAGATAGATCGCCATGCCGGCGACATGGATCGCCGCCGCGGCGGCGAAATGGCCGAGCAGCTTCGGCAGGCCGCCCAGAAGGCTCTGGAGCACCGCGTCGATCATGTCGTCGCCTCCCGCGGCCGGGGTCGATGGCCGCTTGTTGACCCGGCGCGCGACTCTGGCCGATATGGGCGCATGCCGCACGCCGATTTCGTCCATCTGCGCGTCCATTCCGCCTACTCGCTCTCCGAGGGCGCGATCAAGGTCAAGGAGTTGATCGCGCTTTGCAAGGCCGAACGCATGCCGGCGGTGGCCATCGCCGACACCGGCAACGTCTTCGGCGCGCTCGAGTTCTCGACCGCGGCCGCCGAGGCCGGCGTGCAGCCTATCCTCGGGTGCCAGGTCTGGGTGCGGCACGAGGGCGACGGGCTGCGCCATCTGAAGGCGCCCGAGCCCGCGCAGCTGGTGCTGCTGGTCCAGGACCGCGCGGGCTACGCGAACCTCATCCGCCTGGTCAGCGAGGCGTTCCTCGACACGCCGCCGGGCGAGACGCCGCAGACCTCGCTGGAGCGCGTCTGCGCGCTGTCGGGCGGGTTGATCGTGCTGACGGGCGGCAAGGGCGGTCCGGTCGCGCGTTACCTGCTCGAAGGGCGCGCCCCGGCGGCCGAGGCGGCGCTGCTCAAGCTCGCCGCGGCTTTCCCAGGCCGGACCTATGTCGAATTGCAGCGCCACGGATTGCCCGAGGAAGAGCGGGTGGAGGGCGCGCTGATCGATCTCGCCTATGCCCACGCCGTGCCGCTGGTCGCCACCAACGACTGCTATTTCGCGAGCGCCGACATCTACGATGCGCACGACGCGCTGCTGTGCATCGCCGACGGCGCCTATGTCGCCCAGGCCGAAAGGCGGCGGCTTACCGCCGAGCATCGCTTCAAGTCGGCCGCCGAGATGCGCGCGGCGTTCGCCGATCTTCCCGAGGCCTGCGACAACACGCTGACCGTCGCGCGGCGATGCGGCTTCCTGCTCGAGCCCGTGCGCAAGCCGGCGCTGCCCACGCCGCCCAAGGCGCGGGCGACCGGCGTCGAGGCCACTTTCCGCGACCAGGCGACCCGCGGGCTCGACGCGCGGCTGGAACGCACGGTCTGGACCGACGGGATGGACGATGCCGCGCGCGAGGCGGCCGCGCGGCCCTATCGCGAACGCCTCGCCTACGAACTCGATATGATCGTGCGGATGGGGTTCGACGGGTATTTCCTGATCGTCGCGGATTTCATCCAGTGGGCGAAGGCGCACGCGATCCCGGTAGGACCGGGCCGCGGTTCGGGGGCAGGGTCTCTGGTCGCCTGGGCCCTGACGATCACCGATCTCGATCCACTGCGCTTCGGCCTGCTCTTCGAGCGCTTCCTCAATCCCGAACGCGTGTCGATGCCGGACTTCGATATCGATTTCTGCCAGGACCGGCGCGACGAGGTGATCCGCTACGTCCAGCAGGAATACGGTGCCGACCGCGTCGCGCAGATCATCACCTTCGGCAAGCTGCAGGCGCGCGCGGTCGTGCGCGACTGCGGCCGCGTGCTCGGCATGCCCTACGGGCAGGTGGACCGGATCTGCAAGCTGATCCCGCAGAACCCGGCCAATCCCGTGTCGCTGCAGCAGGCGATCGACGGCGAGGCGGCGCTGCGCGCGATGATGGAGGAGGATCCGGCGATCGCGCGTCTGATGGACGTCGCGCTCAAGCTCGAAGGGCTCTATCGCCATGCCTCGACGCACGCCGCGGGTGTCGTGATCGGTGACCGGCCGCTGGTCGAGATGGTGCCGCTCTACCGCGATCCGCGGGCGCCGCTGCCGGCGACGCAGTTCAACATGAAATGGGTCGAGCAGGCGGGGCTGGTCAAGTTCGACTTCCTGGGTCTCAAGACGCTGACCGTCCTGAAGCGGGCCTGCGACCTGCTTGCGGCGGGGCGCGGCGTCGCCATCGATCCGGCCGAGATCCCGTTCGACGACGCCAGGACCTTCTCGATGCTCGCGCGCGGCGAGACGGCCGGGGTGTTCCAGCTCGAAAGCGCTGGCATGCGCGATGCGGTCCGCGGCATGCGGCCCGACCGGCTGGAGGACCTCATCGCCCTGGTGGCGCTCTACCGCCCGGGGCCGATGGAGAACATCCCGCGCTACAACGCCTGCAAGCACGGCAAGGAGACGCCCGACTACCTGCATCCGACGCTGGAGCCGATCCTGAAGGAGACCTTCGGGGTGATGGTCAAACAGGAACAGGTCATGCAGATCGCGCAGGTGATGTGCGGCTATTCGCTCGGTCAGGCCGACCTG
>JBIKXN010000360.1:0-4327 GCA_044355765.1 Alphaproteobacteria bacterium | reverse complement strand
CTGCGACGCGGTGGAGTGCAAGGGCGTCCAGTTCTGCGAGCGCGACAACCGCTCGATGGCCTGCCGCGCCTTCCCTTTCTTTCCCTATTTCACCCGCGAGAAGACGCTGGTCGGCCTCGCCTATTACTGGGACTTCGAGGATCGCTGCTGGATCATCAGCAACCTCCAGGTGGTCGACCGCGGCTTCGTGCGCGAATTCGTCGATGCCTACGAGGCGCTGTTCGCCGTCGACGAGGACGAGCGCGCCGGCATGATCGAGCACTCCGCGTCGATGCGCAGGGTCTTCACGCGCCGCAACCAGCCGATCCCGCTGGTCGGCCTGGAAGGCGGGTTCTTCGCCGTCGAGCCGCGGACCCACGTGATCCGTCCCGCCCGCGTGGACGAATTCCGCCGCCACGGTCCCTATGCCGAGGAGCCGCCGGCGCCCGGCGCCGAAGGCTAATACCTCACTCCGCCGCGCGCGCGGCGCCGGCCTCCGCCAGATAGCCGTCGCGCGTCTGCGGCAGCCGCCGCCCGAGCAGCTTCGCGGCGACCTGAGTGCGCAGGACCTGCGCCGTGCCGCCGGCGATCGCGAACATCCGGGCGTCGCGCACGCGCCGTTCCATCGGATTGTCGCGGCTGTAGCCCGCGGCGCCCCAGAGCTGCAGCGCGTCGTTGGTGACGCGGATCGCCGTGTCCGCGGCCAGCACCTTCGCCTGGGCGGCGAGCAAGCGATCGGGAAATCCGGCGGCGCCGCTCGAGCGCGCCGCGCGCCAGATCATCGCGCGCGCTGCGTCGAGCGCGATCGACATGTCCGCGAGCATCCATTGCAGGCCCTGGAACTCGCAGATCGGCCTGCCGAACTGCTCGCGCCGCTGGACATGGCCCAGCGCGTCGTCGAACGCGCCCGCGGCGATGCCCAGCGCGGCCGTCGCGGCGCCGCAGCGCTGCGCGTTATAGGCGTCCATCAGCGCGCCGAACCCCTTGCCGAAGCCGCCGGGCGGCCGCAGCACCATGTCGTCCGGGATCTCCAGCCCTTCGAAGCGCAGCTCGGCCTCGGGCATGCCCTTGAGGCCCATCGACGGGATGCGGCGCGCGACCACCAGGCCGCGCGGCGCGCCGGTGCCGTCGCGCACCGCGATGAAGCCGCCGATGCCGAGCGGCCGCCCGTCCTCGACGACGCGGGCGAAGATCAGGTGCAGACGCGATACGCCACCGCCGGTGATCCAGGTCTTCTCGCCGTCGATGACCCAGCGATCGCCGCGCCGCGTCGCGGTCGTTCGCATCTCGGTGGCGGCCGAACCCGCCTGCGGCTCGGTGATGCAGATCGCCGGCTTGTCGCCCGACAGGACGAGCCCGGCCGCCAGCCGCCGCTGGGCGTCGCTGCCATAGGCCATGATGGCGCCGATCGCGCCCATATTGGCCTCGACGGCGATCCGCCCCGCGACCGCGCAGGCTTTCGCCATCTCCTCGACGACCAGCACGGCATCGAGATAGCCGAGGCCGCCGCCGCCGAGCTCCCGCGGTATGGTCATGCCGAAGAAACCGGCCTCGCGCATGCGATGCACGACCGCCCAGGGATAGGCTTCGCTGCGATCGGTTTCGGCCGCGCCCGGCGCGATCTCGGCGGCGAGCGCGCGGGCCTTCTCGCGCAGGCTGTGCTGTTCGGGTGTGAGATCGCTCATCTCGCGCACTCCCAGGATGCTCCGGCCGGTCGGCTGGACGAGGACCGAGGTCGCGCCGTCAGACCGGCGGCGCATCCTCGAGGAACGGTTCGACCTTGCCTTTCAGGGTGACGGTGACCGGATTGCCGCGACGATCGACCGCGTTGCCGACCGCGACGCGGATCCAGCCCTCGCTGATGCAGTACTCGGCGACGTTGCGCTTGATCGCGCCGTTGAAACGGATGCCGATCCCGCGCGCAAGCAGGGCGGCATCGTGGAAGGGGCTGCCGGGCTCGCAGCTGAGCCGGTCTGGAAGCGCATCGGTCATGGCGCCGCCAGTTAGGCCGGGCAAGCCCGGCAAGGCAAGGGCCTCGCGGCGGGATCAGCGCGCGAAACGGAAGCTGGCCAGCAGCACCCAGCGCAGCGCCGCCGCCGGATCGGCACCGCGGCGCGGCGCGAGCGGCGCGATCTGATGCCAGAACGGCAGGCGATAGGCGGCGATCAGGCTCGGACGCGCCAGTTCGACGCTCTCGCTCAGATGGCCCGCGCGAGAGAGAAACAGCGTCTGGCGCCGGACCGTCGGCGCGGCGAGCCCGATATGGATGTCGAGATAGCCGCCGCGCGCGGCGGGAATGTCCGGATGATGGTCATGGTGCGGCCCCATGTAATCGCCGGGCCCGTAGCACAGGATCTGGCAGCCCGGGCCGGGTCCGAGCGCGCGGCCGCAGAGCGCCTCGCCGAAGCGACGCAGGCTCTGCGATCGCAGCAGCGCTAGCACGCCGAGTTCCTCGGCGGCGCGCCACGCGCGGGTCCCGCGGCGCTCAAGATAGGCCGTGCGCAGACGCGCCACCTTCGGCAGCCTTTCCTGGAAGGACCGCGTCTGGTTCCATATCGTCTCGGGCGGGATCGGCACGTCGATGCGCGACAGCAGCGGCAGCATCCTGTCCTCGAGCGCGGCGCGGCCCTGCGCGGCGATATCCGGGGCGACGGCATCGGCGAGCGCGACGAAGGGCGGATCGCCATCGGCAAGCGCGCCGGCGAGGCGGGCGGCACGGCGCGCGCCGGCCGGGCTGAGCAGATCGGCGAACTCGGTGGGGAACACGGGGGGCATGCGGCGGATCGGCGCTGGATCGGTGGGGCGGTGCAGTCTATCACGCGCGCGAGGCCGCACCCGCCCCGCGTCCGAGCCCCCGGGACCGCCAGGATGACCGATCACCGCACCGCCTATGCCCTGATGCTGGTCTCGCCCGGCATGTTCGCGACCAACATGCTGGTGGCGCGCGCGACCGCGGACTGGTTCCCTCCGGTGGCGCTCGCCTTCTGGCGCTGGACCGCGACGGCAGCCTTGATGGCGGTGCTGCTGCGCGGCGCGCTCTGGGCGAGCCGCGGCGCCGCCCGTGCCGAATGGCGACGGCTGCTGGTGCTCGGCGCAATCGGCATGGGCGTCTGCGGCGCCTTCGTCTATTTGGCGGCGGACACCACCACGGCGACGAATATCGGCCTGATCTACGCCGCCGCCCCGGTGATCATCATCCTGCTCGGCCGCGCGCTGTTCGGCGAGCGTCTGGCCCCGCTCCAGGCGCTGGGCGTCGCGCTCGGGATCGCCGGCGTCGCCGTCGTCGTGCTGCGCGGTTCGCTCGACACGCTGCTGGGCCTGCGTTTCGCCGCGGGCGATCTCTGGGCGCTGGGCGGCGCGATCGGCTGGGCGGTCTATACGGTGCTGCTGCGCCATTGGCAGAGCGCGCTCGGCTTCAACCTGCGCTTCGCCTGGATCGCGCTGGGCGGCGTCGCGGCCCTGCTGCCCTTCCTCCTCGCCGAAACCCTGCTGGCCGGCGCGCCACCGGCGACCGGCGCAAGTCTGGGCTGGGTCGCGCTGCTCGCCACCGTCGCCTCGGTCGGCGCCTACCAGACCTATGGACTGGTCCAGCGCGGGCTGGGCACGGCGCGCGCCGGGCTGATCCTGTACCTGATCCCGCTCTACACCGCCGCGCTCGCCTGGCTTTTCCTTGGCGAGGGCTTCGCGCCGCATCACGCCATAGGTGCCGCGCTCGTCCTGCCCGGCATCTATCTGGCCACGCGCCGACCGGACTGACGGTCGAGCCGCGGCTCGCCTTCACAATTCTTTACGTCCCGGCCCGGCGTGGCGTCCCTATTCTTCGGCTGCCTGTTTCCTAGCCAACCAAGAAGGCCAACCAATGCATATCCGACGTCTTTCGGCCTGGCTCGCCGCCGCATGGCTGGCCCTCGGCGCATCCGCCGCCTTGGCGCAGCCCTTCCGGGTCCTCGTCGTCATGAGCTACGAGGAGAACAATCCCTGGGTGCGCGAGATCGCCGAGGGCATCGAGGCCGTGCTCAAGCCGCATGCCGAGATCACCTATTTCTACATGGACACCAAGGTCGATCCCGCGGGCGCCAGGCGCAAGGGCGAGCAGGCGATGGAGGCGTTTCGCCGGCTCCAGCCGCATGGCGTGATCACCGCGGACGACGACGCGGCGACGCATTTCATCAACCCGTTCCTGCGCGGCCAGGTCGCGACCCCGGTCATGTTCAACGGCATCAATGCCGCCCCCGCGGCGCATGGATTTCCGGCCGCGAACGTCTCGGGCGTCCTCGAACGCGCCCATGTCAAGGAATCGCTCGCCTTCATCAAGCAGATCGTCCCGAGCGTCCAGAGCGCCTGCTTC
>JBIKXN010000359.1:0-4333 GCA_044355765.1 Alphaproteobacteria bacterium | reverse complement strand
CATGATCCTGCGCGGCTGCGCCTTCCTTGGCGCGACCGTGCTCACGGCGGCGGCGCTCGTGCGCATGCCGCTCGCGACCGTGACGGTCCTGGCCTTCGTCGGTCCGTTCGTCGTCACCGCGCTCTCCGCCCTCGTGCTCGGCGAGCAGGTCGGCTGGCGCCGCTGGTCGGCGATTGCCGTCGGCTTCGCAGGCATGTTGATCGTCGTGCGGCCGGGCGCCGGCGCCGCGTCGCTGGGCTGGGACGCCCTGCTCGTGCTCGCGGCCGCGCTGTGCTGGTCGGTCGGCATGATCGCCACGCGCAAGCTCGCCGGACGCGCCGACGCGACGACGATGCTGATCTGGCATGCGGCCGTCGCCTGCGCCCTCTCCCTGCCCTTCGCGATCGTCACCTGGAAGACGCCCAGCGCGATCGAAGCTGGGCTGCTGCTGGTCAATGGCTGCGTCAATCTGGTCGGCCAATGGCTGATAGTCCGCGCGCTCCAGCTGGCGCCGGTGGCGACAGTGGCGCCGCTGACCTACACCGTCCTGCTCTGGGCGATCCTGCTGGGCTGGCTGGTCTTCGGCACCTTGCCCGACGGCTGGACCCTGGCGGGCGCCGGGATCATCATCGCCTCGGGCCTGTATGTGTGGTGGCGAGAGCAGGTCCGCGCGCGTCGGAGGGGGGCGCCGCAGGGATGACTCGCGCGCCACGCCATCCCGCGCTCTAATACGGTTGCTTAGACCACCGACAAGGGGAAGGGACATGCGTCTTTTCGCGGCGACGATCGCAACCGAGACCTACACGTTTTCGCCGATGGCGACCTGCATCGACGACTACAAGGAAGGAGTCTTCCTGCGCCCGGGCGAGCACCCGAAGGACACGCCGCTGATGTGCACCGCGCCGCTCTATGTCGCGCGCCAGCGCGCTGCGGCCGAGGGCTTCACGCTGATCGAGGGCAGCTGCTTCGCCGCCAGCCCCTCGGGCACCACGGTACGCGCCGACTACGAGGCGATGCGCGACGAGATCCTGACGCAGTGCAAGGCGGCGATGCCGCTCGACGGCGTGCTGCTGGGTCTGCACGGCGCGATGGTCGCGCAGGGCTACGACGACGTCGAAGGCGACGTGATCGCACGGGTCCGCGAGATCGTCGGTCCGAAATGCGTCATCGGCGTCGAGCTCGATCCGCATTGCCACCTCACGCTCAAGCGCGTGAAGGGCGCCGACATCATCATCCTCTACAAGGAATTCCCGCATACCGACGTGGTCGATCGCGCCGAGGAGGTCCTGGACCTCGTACTGCGGACCATCCGCGGCAAGATCAAGCCGGTGATGTCGGTCTACGACTGCCGCCAGATCGGCAGCTATCCGACAACCGAACCGCTGATGCGCGCCTTCGTCGACCGGATGATGGCGATGGAGGGCAAGGACGGCGTGCTGTCGATCTCGATCGGCCATTGCTTTCCCTATGCCGACGTCGCCGAGCTGACGGGACGGATCCTGGTGATCACCGACGGCGACAAGAAGAAGGCGGACGCGCTGGCGACCGCGATCGGCGAGGAATTCGTCTCGATGCGGGGCAAGACCGCGCCGGCCTATCACGGGATCGAGGACGGCATCGGTGCCGCGCTGGAGTTCAACGACTCGCCGGTGGTGATGGCGGATCCTGCCGACAACGCCGGCGGGGGCGCCCCCTCGGACAACACGACGATCCTGCGCCGCCTGATCGAGCGCAAGGTCGAGAGCGCGTGCCTCGGACCGATCTGGGACCCGATCGCGGTCAAGCTGTGCTTCGCCGCCGGGCTCGGCGCGGAGTTCCCGCTGCGCTTCGGCGGCAAGATCTCGCCCAGCTCCGGGCTGCCGATCGACGCCACGGTCAAGGTGGTGGGATTGAAGCGCGACTGCTGGCAGAGCTTCGGACCGACCCAGGTGCCGATGGGCGACTGCGCGGCGATCAAGATCGGCGGGGTCGAAGTGGTGCTGATCTCGAACCGCACGCAGGCGCTGGGCCTCGAGCTCTTCCGCAACGTCGGCATCGAACCGACCGAGCGCAAGATCGTGGCTGTCAAGTCGACCAACCATTTCCGCGCGGCCTTCGGTCCGATCGCGAAGAAGGTCCTTTACATCGACTCGGACGGCCCTCTCAGCCGCGACTACCGCAAGATCCCCTACACCAAGGTCCAGCGCCCGATCTGGCCGCTGGACGACAAGACCAGCCCGGGGCTGATCTTCTGAATCGCGCGACGCCGGCCCCTCGCCGTCGCGAGGGGCCGGATCGGGCTCGGGTCAGGCGATCCAGCCCGCCTGGCGCGGATGCGCGAGCGCCTCGGGATTGATCAGATGGGCAGGCCGCGCGCGCTGGGCGAAGGCGGCGGCCGACCGGAACGAACCATCGGCCAGCGACCGGTTGCATTCGTCGGTATGGCAAAGCGAGTGCGGCGAAACGATCACCGTGTCGAGCTTCAGGATCGGGTTGTCGGGCGGCGTCGGCTCGATCTCGAACACGTCCATGCCCGCACCGGCGATCCTCTTCTCGACCAGCGCGCGATACAGCGCCGCTTCGTCCACCACGGGCCCGCGTGCGGCGCTGATCAGATAGGCCGACGGCTTCATCAGCCCGAGCGCGCGCGCGCCGACGATGCCGCGGGTGGCGGCGTTGAGCAGGACGTTGGTGACCAGGAAATCCGACTCGCGGAAAAGCGTGTCGAAATCGACCAGCGTGACGCCCAGATCCGCGACGTCTTCCTGCTTCACATAGGGGTCGTGGGCGATGAAGCGCATGTCCAGCGGCTTGGCGATGCGAAACAGCTCGCGCCCGATATTGCCGATGCCCAGCGAGCCCAGCGTGCGCCCGATCAGCCCCGTGCCGTAGTGGCTGCGCTGCTCGCTCCAGCGTCCCTCGCGCGTCATCCGGTCCTTGATCAGCAGCTTGTGGGCCAGCGCGAGCACGAAGGTGAGCTGGGTCGTCGCCATCGGACGACGCACCGCGTTGGGATTGTTGGTCAGCAGCACGCCCGCATCGGTCAGCGCCTTGACGTCGCGCGTGTCGTATCCGGCGCCGAACCCCGCCAGCAGCCGCAGGCGCAGATCCCCTCGTCCCAGCGCTTCGGCGCCGATGCCCTCGGAGACGGCGCAGATGACGTCGTAGGCGGCGCAGTGATCGGCGGTCAGCCGCTTGGGCGCGTCCGGCAGGTATTCCCAGGCGACCCCCGGCGCGGCATCGAGGATGCCCAGCGCCGCCGGGTCGAAGAAACTACGCCCATTCTCGAGCAGCGCCGACCGCGCCACCCCCACCTTGATCACGCCGTTCGCCATCTTCGCCCTCCATGCGCTGCGGGCAGATCTTATGCGCAAGCTCCGAAGGCGGTCGAGATCGCCGTCCGCCGGGCGGAACAGATGGTCGACAAGCGGCGGCGATCCGTGCTTGGCTTCGCGCGTGGCGCGGGCATGACCGGCGCCGGAGACGAGTTCCAGACTGTCCGACAAGGGAGGCATCCATGAAACCGTCACGTCGTTCGATCCTCAAGGCCACAGCCGGCCTCGCGGCCGTCGCCGGCGCGCCCGCCATCGCCACCGGCCAGGCCCGGCGTGGCGAGCAGAACACCGTGCGCGCCGTCATGCATGGCGACATCCCGACCTTCGATCCGATCTGGACGACGGCGAACATGGCCGCCTATCACGGCGGCATGGTCTACGACACGCTGTTCGGGATCGACGCCAACTTCAATCCTCAGCCGCAGATGGTCGGCCGCCACGGCGTGTCCGACGACAAGCTGACCTATACCTTCGAGCTTCGCGACGGGCTGAAATGGTCGGACGGCACGGCCGTCACGGCGGCCGATTGCGTCGCCTCGCTGCGCCGCTGGGGCGCGCGCGACGGCGCCGGCCAGATCATGCTGTCGAAGACCGCCGATCTCTCGGCGAAGGACGACAAGACGATCGTGCTGCGGCTCAAGGAGCGCTGGGGCCTCGTCTACGACGCGCTGTCGAAGACCTCGACGCCGCTTTGCTTCATGATGCCCAAGAAGTTCGCCGAGACCGATCCGTTCCAGAAGATCGACACCACGAACGGGGTCGTCGGCTCGGGTCCCTTCGTCCTCAACATGGCCGAGACCAAGCCCGGCACCCAGTACGTCTACGAGAAGAACCCGCACTACGTGCCGCGCTCCGAGCCCGCTTCGGGCATCGCCGGGGGCAAGGTCGTCAAGCTCGACCGCCTCATCATGGTCAACATGCCCGAGGCGCAGACCGCGGTGGCCGCGCTGCAGGCCGGCGAAATCGACTTCTACGAGACCCCGCCCATCGACCTCCTGCCGCAGCTCGAGAGCGACCGGAACATCCGCATCGCGATCCTC
>JBIKXN010000358.1:0-4336 GCA_044355765.1 Alphaproteobacteria bacterium | reverse complement strand
CCTGGCCCTCCGCGATCCTGGACTGCCGACCGAGTTCATGCCGTCTGATCTCGGGCGGCGGCCGCTCGCGCGGGCGGTCGGCGCGGCCTATGCGGCGCTTCTGCCCGCGAGCGAGGCATGGCTGGACGCCCACGCGGACAGCGGCACGGGGCCGTTGCCGCAGGCGGCCGCCGGGTCGCTTGGCCATGGGCGTTTCGTGGTCGCGGCGTAGCTATTACAGAAATTGACGATAAGTCTTTAACGCTGTAATATATAGCGCATTGGCGTGGGGTGCGCAGCGTGCGGCCCCGAAGCCTCGTCGGCGGGGAGATGGCTGATGTACGCACAAGCTCTCGACCAGAAGGACAAGGCGCCCGCGGTCGCCGAGGATCCGGAGAAGCTCGCGCGGTTCGAGGCGCGCTGCGCCGCCGAGGAGAAGATCGAGCCCAAGGACTGGATGCCCGAGGCCTATCGCCGTACGCTCGTGCGTCAGATTTCGCAGCACGCGCATTCCGAGATCATCGGCATGCAGCCCGAGGGCAACTGGCTCACCCGCGCGCCCTCGCTGAAGCGCAAGGCCGTGCTGCTCGCCAAGGTGCAGGACGAAGCGGGGCACGGGCACTATCTCTATTCCGCCGCCGAGACGCTGGGCGTCTCGCGCGAGGAGCTGAACGCGCAACTGCTGAGCGGCAGGGCGAAGTACTCGTCGATCTTCAACTACCCGACGCTGACCTGGGCCGATATCGGCGCCATCGGCTGGCTCGTCGACGGCGCCGCGATCATGAACCAGATTCCGCTCTGCCGCTGCAGCTACGGGCCCTACGCGCGCGCCATGATCCGCATCTGCAAGGAGGAAAGCTTCCACCAGCGGCAGGGCTTCGAGATCATGCATACGCTGGCGAAGGGCTCGGCCGCCCAGAAGGAGATGGCGCAGGACGCGCTGAACCGCTGGTGGTGGCCGTGCCTGATGATGTTCGGTCCGCCGGACACCGCCTCCGAGCATTCGGACGCCTCGATGCGCTGGAAGATCAAACGTTTTTCCAACGACGAGCTGCGCCAGAAATTCGTTGACGCCACGGTCCCGCAGGCGCATTTCCTCGGCCTGACCATTCCGGACGGGGATCTGCGCTTCAACGACGCGACCGGCCACTGGGAATTCGGAAACATCGACTGGAGCGAGTTCAAGCGCGTGCTGGCCGGCGACGGTCCCTGCAACCGCCAGCGCATGCGCACGCGCCGCGAGGCGCACGAGGCCGGCGAATGGGTGCGCGAGGCCGCGCTTGCCCATGCGCGCAAGCGGCGCAAGGCGGCGGCCGCCACGATGGCGGCGGAGTGAGCGCGATGACCGAACCCGCGATGCCGCTCTACGAGGTCTTCATCCGGCCCAAGGCGGGCCTCAGCCACAAGCACGTGGGCAGCGTCCACGCCTGCGACGACGACATGGCGTTGCGGGCCGCGCGCGACGTCTACACCCGCCGCGGCGAAGGCGTGTCGATCTGGGTCGTGCCGTCCCGGCTGATCGCCGCCTCCGATCCCGCGGACAAGGACATGCTTTTCGAGCCGACGGCGTCCAAGCCCTACCGGCACCCGACCTTCTACGAAGTCCCGGATGAGGTGGGGCATATGTGATGTCCGAGCCCCGGTTCATCCTCGCCCTCCGGCTCGCCGACAACGCCCTCGTCCTCGGCCATCGCCTGTCGGAATGGTCCGGCCGGGCGCCGACGCTCGAGGAAGACATCGCCCTGTCGAACCTCGCGCTCGATCTGATCGGCCAGGCGCGGATGCTCTACGTCCATGCGGGCGAACTCGAGGGCGCGGGGCGCGGCGAAGACGACTTCGCCTATCTTCGCGACGACCGCGACTACAGGAACGTCCTGCTCGTCGAGCAGCCGAACGGCGACTTCGCCGCCACGATGGTCCGGCACCTGATCTATGCCGCCCATGCCCATCCCTTCATGCAGGCGCTGATGCGCTCGACCGACGGCACGCTCGCGGCGATCGCCGCGAAGGCCGAGAAGGAGATGGCCTACCATCTGCGCCATGCCTCCGAATGGGTGATCCGGCTCGGCGACGGCACGCAGGAAAGCCGCCGCCGCGCGCAGGCGGCGCTCGACGATCTGATGCCCTATGCCGACGAACTCTTCGCGACCGATGCCGGCGACCTCGCCCTGATCGCCGCGGGTATCGCGCCCGATCCGGCGGATGTCCGGCCGGCCTTCGATCGGACGCTGGATCATGTGCTCGCCGAGGCCACGCTGGCGGCGCCGCGGCGCGGGCACGGCCAGAGCGGCGGTCGTGACGGCATCCACAGCGAACATCTCTCGCGACTGCTCGCCGAGATGCAGTCCCTGCACAGGGCGCATCCTGGGGCGACGTGGTGACGGCGACGATCCGGGAGACCGCTGCCACCGCCGCCGGAGCGCGCGCGCTCTCGGCCGCCCGGGCGGCGATCTCGACCGTCACCGATCCGGAGATCCCGGTCCTCACGCTGGACGATCTCGGCGTCATCCGCCGCGTCGAGGTCGCGGCGGACGGCGCGATCGAGGTCGACATCACGCCGACCTATTCGGGGTGTCCGGCCATGGCCGCCATGGCTCTCGACCTGCGGGCCGCGCTCGCCGGCGCGGGTTTCGCGGACGCGCGCATCCGCACGGTGCTCGTTCCGGCCTGGACGACCGACTGGATGAGCGCGGAGGGGCGTCGCAAGCTCGCCCAATACGGCATCGCCCCGCCCGCGGCGAAGGCGTCGCGCCGTGCGCTCTTCGGAGCGGAGGATCCTCTCGCCTGCCCGCGCTGCGGGTCGTCGCGCACCTCGAAGATCGGCGAGTTCGGGTCGACCGCGTGCAAGGCGTTGTGGCGCTGCGAGACCTGCCTCGAGCCGTTCGACGCCTTCAAATGCATCTGAGGACGCGATGAGCCGCTTCCATCCGCTGACGGTCACCGAGGTCAGGCGCGAGACGGCCGACAGCGTCTCCATCCGTTTCGCGGTTCCCGAGGACCTGAAAGCGGCATTCGCCTTCGTGCCGGGCCAGTATCTGACGCTGCGCCGGTCGATCGACGGCGAGGAGATCCGGCGCTCCTACTCGATCTGCTCCGGGCTCGACGACGGTGACCTGCGCGTCGGGGTCAAGCAGGTACGGGGCGGGGCTTTCTCGCGCTACGCCAACGAGACCCTCAGGCCTGGCGACGTCGTCGAGGCGATGCCGCCGGCGGGCCGCTTCACCGCCGTCCCGGACGTCGCCAATAGCCGGCACGTGCTGTGCGTCGCGGCAGGTTCCGGCATCACGCCCGTGCTGTCGATCGTCCGCAGCCTGTTGTCGCGCGAACCCGGAACCCGGGTGACGCTCGTCTACGGCAACCGGACCTCCGCCGGCGCGATGTTCGCCGAGGAGATCGAGGATCTCAAGAACCGCCATCTCGGCCGCTTCGGGGTGGTGCATGTGCTCTCCCGCGAGCCGCAGGACGTCGAACTCCTGAACGGCCGGATCGATGCGCGCAAGCTCGAGGCCTTCGCCGGAGGCGTGCTCGATCTGGCCAGCGTGACGGATGCCTATGTCTGCGGGCCGGAGGAGATGGTCGCCGAGGTGAAGACCGGGCTCGCGGCGCTGGGCGTGCCGCCGGACAGGATCAGGAGCGAGCTCTTCACCCCGGCCGCGCCGCGCAAGGTCTTCGTGCCGCCGGCGGGCGAGGCCGCGACGCAGACATTGGCCAGCATCGTCGTGAAGCTCGATGGCGCGCGCCACGTGTTCGACATGCGCGCCGGCGACGAGAACATCGTGGCCGCCGCCGCGCGCGCCGGGCTCGATCTGCCCCATTCGTGCAAGGGCGGCATGTGCTGCACATGCCGGTGCCGGGTGGAGGAGGGCGCGGCCGAGATGGCCGTGAACTATTCGCTGGCGGAATGGGAGACGAAGGCGGGCTTCGTGCTGGCCTGCCAGTCGCGGCCGACGACGCGAAAGCTGTCCCTGGATTTCGACGCGATGTGACGCGCAGCCGCGGTCACTGCGCCGCGCGCAGCCGCACGCCGGCGCCGTCGATGCCGTCCGCGAACATCTGCGTGACGAGATCCGCATAGGCCTCGCGGCTGAGCTTGCCGCCTTCGCGGAACCACATGTAGGTCCAGTTCAGCGTGCCGAAGATCGACATCACGACCGGCTTGACCAGTTCGGGCTCGAGTTCGGGACGCAGCGCGCGCACGGCGCTCGCCATGACGGCGACGAGCCGTCGCTCCAGCGTCTTCAATTCGGCCTGTTCGGCCTCCGCGAGCTGGCCAAGATGGTTGATCTGGATCTTGTGCTCGGCGTCGGCATCCCGGTAGCAGCCCAGTATCGCCGCGATGATCGACCGAAAACGGGAA
>JBIKXN010000357.1:0-4341 GCA_044355765.1 Alphaproteobacteria bacterium | reverse complement strand
AGCGCCGCCGATGTCGTCCGCCCGGCCGCCGCCAGGGTCTACAAGACCCTGCCCGCCAGGGCCGGCAACCCGCGCGAGGAAAAGGACGTGATTTCCAACGCCCTGCGGTTCGGCACGATCGGGTTTCGCGAACGGCTGGAAAACCGGCTTCGTCCGGCCGAGGCGACCGCCTCGCTGCTGGCGGGGTAGGCCGATGGCGCCGGTCCGGTCGCGCATCGAGGTCTTCGGCCAGCGCGCCCGCGACGTCATGAACCGGCGCCTGCACCGCGTCGGAGCGGGGACGCCGCTGGGCGAGGCGATCGCCGGGCTGGCCGCCGCCGACGCCTCGGCGGTGGTGGTCCTCGACGATGCCGGCCGGCTGGTCGGGATCCTTACCGAGCACGACATCGCGCGGCGGGTCGCCTTGCGGTTGCCGCCGGAAACGCCGGTGGGACGGGCGATGACCGCCCCGGTCAAGTCCGTGGGCGCCGACGACCTGCTCTACCGCGCGGTCGGCCACATGCGCCGCGAGCGGCTTCGCCACATGCCGGTGGTCGACGGCGACGGCCGCCCGCTGGGGATGCTCGACCTGCACGCCGCGCTCGCGGCGGCGGCGGGCCGCATCGTCAACCAGATCGATCGCCTGACGCGCGACGACTCGCTGGATGGCCTGGCCGAGGTCAAGCGCGCCCAGGCGGAACTCGCCCAGGATCTGCTCGACGACAACATCCCCGCGCCGGAGATCCAGGCCCTGGTCACCGAGATCAATCTCGACATCCATCGTCGGCTGCTCGACGCCGCGGCCGAAAGGCTGCGCGCCGAGGGCTGGGGCGAGATGCCGGTGCCGATGACGCTCCTGATCATGGGGTCCGGCGGACGCGGCGAGAATTTCCTGTTTCCGGACCAGGACAATGGCTTCATCCTGGCCGACTATCCCGATGCCGAGCATGGCCGGATCGACGCCTGGTTCTGCGCGCTGGCCGAACGTTTCACCGCCGGGCTCGACCGCGTCGGGTTCCCGTTCTGCAAGGGCGGCGTCATGGCGACCAATCCGCTCTGGCGCAAGACCGCGACCCAGTGGCGCGACCAGATGTGGCTGTGGGGAGAGAGACGCAGCCCCGTCGCGGTGCTGTTCGCCGACATCTTCATGGATTTCGCGCCCGCCTGGGGCGACGCGGCCGCCGCCACGACGCTGCGCGCCGAGGTGACCCGGATGCTGGAGCGGTTTCCGGCACTGCTGCGCGCGATGGCCGAGGACGAGACGCGCCGCGGCGTGGCGCTGGGTCTGTTCGGGACCCTCAAGGTCGAGAACGACGCCGCGCATCCCGGCCGCGCCGATCTCAAGCTGCAAGGGACGCTGCCGCTGGTCGGCGCCGCCCGCCTCTACGCGCTGCGCGCCGGCCTCGCCGAAACCGGAACACTCGCGCGGCTGGCGGCGCTCGCGCGGCTCGGCGTGCTCGGCGCCGACGACGCGGAGGCGCTGACGCAGGCCTATGCGTCCATCACCTTCGTCATGCTTCGCCAGCAGCTCGCCGACTTCCATGCCGGGAGACCGGTCGGCAACCATGTCGATCCCGAGGCCCTGACGCGGCTCGAACACGAGCGGCTGGTCGAGGCGCTCAAGGCGATCGACCGCCTGCGCAAGCGCGCGCGCGCCGACTTCACCGGGGCGTTCTGGTGAGGTCCCCGCCTGCGGCGTAGGGCAGGAAGACCGAGAAACGCGCGCCCTCGCCCGGCGGCGATTCCGCCGCCACGCGACCGCCCAGATGCTCGACGATGCGCCGGCAGATCGCGAGACCAAGCCCGGTACCCTCCGGCTTGCCGCTGCGCTGGTCGCCGAACTGCCTGAACTTTTCGAACAGCAGCGGCAGGTTCTCGGCCGCGATGCCCGGCCCGTTGTCCTGCACGGTCAGGGTCGCACCCGCGTCCGCGGCGCGCAGCGCGACGTGCACATGCCCGGTCCCGCCCGGCGAGAACTTCACCGCGTTCGACAGCAGATTGACCACCACCTGCATCGCCTGATCGCGATCCGCCAGGACCGGGCGGAGCCCATCCGCGAGATCCGCCTCCAGCACGACGCCGCGCTCGGCGAAGATCCCGCTGGTCGCGGCGATCGCGTCGGCGACGACCGCGCGCAGGTCGGTCGGCGCGATCTGCCACTCGAAGCGCCCGGCCTCGATCTTCGCCAGATCGAGGACCTGGTTGATCAACCGCGTCAGGCGTTCGCTCTCGGCGATGACGATGCCGAGGAAGGACCGCCGCTGCGCGTCGTCGAGCCCGGGATTGTCGTGCAGGATCTCGGAAAAGGAGCGGATCGAGGTCAGCGGGGTGCGCAATTCGTGGGTGACCGTCGTCAGGAACTCGTCCTTCAGCCGGTCGAGCTCCTGCAGTCTAGCGTTGGCGGCGCGCAATTCCGCCGAGGCGGCCTCGAGCGCGGCGGATTTCTGTTCGAGCTGCCGCGAATGCTCGATCACCGCCGTGGCCTCGTCGAGCACGGCCATCACCTCGTCGAGGCCGACATCCTGCCCCTTCACGGCGGTCGTCATCATCACGCGCGCCGAGGCGGCGCCGATCGCGCCGGCCAGCAACCGCTCCGCGAAACGCACGACGCCCGCGTCGGCGCGCTCGAGCCGCGCGGGATCGAGACCGCGCGCGCGCGCGTGCTCGGCGAAGGCCTGCCGCGCGCGGGCCGGACCGACGAAGCGACCTGCCAGATCGACCAGATCGGCGTACCGCGCGCGCCCGGCCCAGCCCTGTCCGCGCTCCGTCTCGTCGTGGCTGAACGCCGCGACGAAGCGCGCCGCCTGCGCGCGTTCGGTGGCCCCCGGACGCGTCGCCAGAGACAGCCCCACGAACAGACCGATATTCGCGACCATGCTCCAGAACAGCGCGTGGGTGAGCGGATCGCCCAGGGGTGCGCCGAACAACGCATAGGGCCTGAGCGCTGCGATCGCGAACGGGCCTTCGGACAGGAAGGACGGATCCATCCAGCCCGAACGCGCGAAGGCCGGAAGCAGCAACGTGTAGGCCCAAAGCGCGAAGCCGCCGCACAGCCCGCCCAGCGCGCCGGCGCGCGTGGCGCCGCGCCAGTACATTCCCCCCAGTATCGCCGGCGCGAACTGCGCCACCGCGGCGAACGACAGCAGCCCGATCGAGACCAGCGCGTAGGAGCCGCCGATGACCTCGAAGTAGAGATAGCCCAGGCCCAGCACCAGCACGATCGAACCGCGCCGGATCGCGGTCAGCAGACCGGTCAGGTCGGCACGCGCGGCGAGGTCGAGGCGCCGGATGCGCAGCAGGATCGGCATCGCCAGGTCGTTGCAGAGCATGGTGGCGAGCGCGATCGTCTCGACGATCACCATGCCGGTCGCCGCCGCCAGTCCACCGATGAAGACGATGAGGGCTATGTGCGTCGCGCCCGCGGCGAGCGGCAGCGCGAGGACGAACATGTCGCCGTCGACCGTGCCGGCCGGAAAGAGCAGCAGCCCCGCGAGCGCGATCGGGAACACGAAGACGTTGATCGCCAGCAGGTAGAGCGGGAACATCCAGGACGCCCCGGCGAGGTGACGCTCGTCGACGTTCTCGACGATCGCCACCTGGAACTGCCGCGGCAGGAACAGGATCGCCGCCATCGACAGCAGCACCAGCGTCACCCAGCCCGCCGGACCGGTCGACCCGGCGCTGCCCAGCAGCGGGGCAATCGCCGGATCCGCGGCGGCGCGCGCGAAGATCTCGCTGGGGCCGTCGAACATCGAAAACGCGACGAACATGCCCACCGCCAGGAAGGCGACGAGCTTGACCATCGATTCGAAGGCGATCGCCGCGACCATGCCCTCGTGGCGCTCGGTGGCGTCGATGTGGCGGGTCCCGTAGAGGATCGCGAAGGCCGCCAGCAGCGCCGCGACGTATAAGGCCGTGTCGCCTAAGATCCAGCCGCCGCGCCCGCCCTCGATCCCGGCGAGGACGTCGACGCTGGCGGAGACCGCCTTGAGCTGCAGCGCGATGTAGGGCGTGATGACGATCAGCGCGACCACCGCGACCACGCCGCCGAGCAGCGGGCTCTTGCCGTAGCGCGCGGCCACGAAATCGGCGATCGACGTGATCCGGTTGGCCTTCGAGATCCGCAGCATCTTGCGCGTCACGTGCCACCACAGCACGCCGGCCAGCGTCGGGCCGAGATAGATGGCGACGAAGTCGATCCCGTTCGCGGTCGCGCGGCCGACCGAGCCGTAGAACGTCCAGGCGGTGCAATAGACCGCCATCGACAGCGCGTAGATCGCGGGGCTGGAGATCACGCTGCGCCCCGCATCCGCCCGCCGGTCGCCCCAGCGCGCGACGGCGAAGAGCACGCAGAGATAGCCG
>JBIKXN010000356.1:0-4342 GCA_044355765.1 Alphaproteobacteria bacterium | reverse complement strand
GCCAGGCGCGCGCGGTCATCGCGAACCGAGATAGGGCGCGAGATTGCGCCGTATCCGCGCCAGCGGCGTCTCGTGTTCGGCGCCCGCGGGGGGCGCGAAGGTCCCGCCGGTGATGCGCTCGAAAGCCTCGACATAAACTCGCGCGGTGGCGAGCACGACCTCGTCCGGTATCGTCGGAATCGGGTCGCGATATGGATCGCAGCGCGCGGCGACCCAGCTGCGGATCACGTCCTTGTCGAAGCTGTCCGGCCTCTCGCCGGCGGCGAAACGCGTCGGATAGGTCTCGGCGAACCACCAGCGGCTCGAATCCGGCGTATGGATCTCGTCGGCGAGGACGATGTTACCGGCGGGATCGAGACCGAACTCGTATTTGGTGTCGGCGAGGATCAGGCCGCGCGCCGCCGCCATCGTCTGGCCGCGCGCGAACAGCGCCAGGGCATGGGCGTGCAGCGTCTGCCACTGGTCGCGCGTCAGCAAGCCGCGCGACAGGATTTCGGCGGGCGTGAGCGGCGCGTCGTGGCCGCCGTCGAATTCCTTCGTCGTCGGCGTGACGATCGGCGCCGGCAGCTTCTCGTTCGCGCGCATGCCGTCGGGAAAGACGTGGCCGTACATCGTCCGCGCCCCGGCCTTGTACATGGTCAGGATCGATGTTCCGGTGGTCCCGGCCAGATAGCCGCGCACCACGATCTCGACTGGCAGGATGTCGAGCCGCCGCGCCACAACGACGTTGGGGTCGGGATAGTCCAGGACATGGTTGGGACAGATGTCCCGCGTAGCCTCGAACCAGAACCTCGCGGTCTGGGTCAGGACCATGCCCTTCCAGGGGATCGAGGCCAGGATGCGGTCGAAGGCGCTGATGCGGTCGCTGGCGACGATGATCCTGCGCCCGTCCGGCAGGTCGTAGTTGTCGCGCACCTTGCCGCGATAGCGGCCGGGCAGTTCCGGAATGTCTGCTTCGGGCAGGACGCTATGCGCGTCGGCGCGGAGGACGAAGGTCATGCGGGCCAATATCCGGAGGCTGGCACGCGCGCGCAAGCTGGCGATGGCATGGATATTGCGGTTAAGTGCTCCGGTTGATCGACTGGAGGACGCCCATGACCTGGTCCATTGTCGCCCATGACCGCGATACCGGCGAGATCGGTGTCGGGGTCGCCACCAGGTTCTTCGCCGTCGGTGCCATCGTGCCGCATGTCGAGCCAGGCGTCGGCGCGATCGCCACCCAGGCGCTGGTCAACCCGTTCTACGGGATCGACGGCATGAAGCTGCTGCGCGCCGGCATCTCCGCGCCGGAGACGATGGCGCGGCTGCTCGAACTCGATGCCGGCCGCGCGGTGCGGCAGGTGCACATGATCGATGCACAGGGGCGCGGCATCGCCCACACCGGAGGCAGCTGCGTCGACTGGGCCGGGCATGTGCTGCGCGACGGGTTCTCGGTCGCCGGCAACATGCTGGCCGGCCCGCAGGTGGTCGAGGCCACCGCGGACGCCTTCGCCGCAGCGCGCGGTAAGCCGCTGGCCGAGCGTTTCCTGATCGCCCTCGAGGCCGGCGAGGCGGTCGGCGGCGACAAGCGCGGCAAGCAATCCGCGGCGATCCGCGTCCACACGACCGAGCCCTGGCCGGCGCTCGACATCCGCGTCGACGACCATCCCGATCCCCTGCCCGAGCTGCGCCGCCTCCACGCGGTGGCGCAGGAGCGCTGGGCGATTTTCCGCCGCTTCATGGCGACACGCGTGGACTACGCGGGCACCACCGACCGCGCGGTCATCAACGCGGCGATCGAGGCGGCCACGACGACATGACGGCGCTGCTCGAGATCCGCGACCTTAGAACCTGGTTCGACGGCGACGGCGGCACCTACCGCGCCGTCGACGGGATCTCCCTGTCCCTCGACGCCGGACGCACGCTGGGCATCGTCGGCGAGTCGGGCTGCGGCAAGTCGGTGACCGCCTTGTCGATCATGGGCCTGGTGCCGCAGCCGCCCGGCCGCATCGCCGGCGGCGAGATCCGGTTCGAGGGCACGGACCTTCTGAAGCTCGGTGCCGATGCCTTGCGCGACCTGCGCGGCGCGCGCATGGCGATGATCTTCCAGGAGCCGATGACGAGCCTGAACCCGGCCTACACGGTCGGCGACCAGATCGTCGAGGGCATCCTGCGTCACCAGGACATCGGCCGCGCCGCGGCGCGCGCCAAGGCGATCGAGATGCTGCGTCTCGTGCGCATCCCGGCGCCCGAGCAGCGCTTCGACGAGTATCCGCACAAGCTGTCCGGCGGCATGCGCCAGCGCGCGATGATCGCGATGGCGCTGGCCTGCGGGCCGCGGCTGCTGATCGCTGACGAGCCGACCACGGCGCTCGACGTCACCATCCAGGCGCAGATCCTCGACCTGCTGCGCAGGCTGCGCGAGGAGACCGGCACGGCGATCGTCCTGATCACCCACGATCTGGGGGTGATCGCCGAACTCGCCGACGACGTGGTCGTCATGTACGCCGGACAGATCGTCGAGCGCGCGCCGGTCAAGCGGCTCTTCGACGCGCCCCAGCATCCCTACACGATCGGTCTGCTGGGCGCGGTTCCGGATCTCGATCGCAGGCGCGCGCGCCTCGCGACCATCGAAGGGACGGTCCCGGATCTGAGCGCCGCGCCCGCCGGCTGCCGCTTCGCGCCGCGCTGCCCCTTCGCCGAGCCGCGCTGCGGCGCCGAGGCCCCGGCGTTGCGCGCGGTCGCGCCCGGTCACGAAGCCGCGTGCTGGCGCGCGCCGCTCGGGGACGACGCATGACCGCGGCGCCGCCGATCCTGGTCGCGCGCGACCTGGTCAAGCATTTCCCGGTGCGCAAGGGCCTGTTCGGCCGCATCGCGGCGCAGGTCAAGGCGGTCGACGGCGTGTCGCTGGAGATCGCGCCGGGAGAGACCCTCGCGCTGGTCGGCGAATCGGGCTGCGGCAAGTCCACGCTGGGCCGCATGCTGCTTCGGCTCATCGATCCGACCTCCGGCACGGTCTCGTTCATGGGCGAGGACCTGACCCGGCTGGACGAAGGCCAGATGCGCGCGCGCCGGCGCCACATGCAGATCGTCTTCCAGGATCCCTATGCCTCGCTCAACCCGCGCATGACCGTGGCCGACATACTGGGGGAGCCGCTGATGCTGCACGCGGTCGTGCCGCCGGCCGGCCGTGCGGCCCGCATCGCCGAACTTCTGTCGCTGGTCGGGCTGCGGCCGGAGCACGCGCGGCGCTATCCGCATGAGTTCTCCGGCGGCCAGCGCCAGCGCATCGGCATCGCCCGCGCTCTCGCCGCCGAACCGAAGCTGATCGTCGGCGACGAACCGGTCTCGGCGCTCGATGTGTCGGTACAGGCGCAGGTCATCAACCTGCTCAAGGACCTGCAGACGCGGCTTGGTCTCGCGCTCGTCCTGATCGCCCACGACCTCGCGGTGGTAAAGCATGTCGCGACGCGTGTCGCCGTCATGTATCTGGGCCGCATCGTCGAGCAGGGACCGGCCGAAGAGATCTTTGCCTCGCCCCGCCATCCCTATACCCAGGCGCTGGTAGCGGCGATTCCCCGCCCCGATCCCGAGGCGCCCCGGCGCGCGCTGCTGCTCGACGGCGACGTGCCAAGCCCGATCGACCCGCCGCCCGGGTGCCGGTTCCATACCCGCTGCCCGCACGCCGTCGCGCGCTGCGGCATCGAGGATCCGCCTCTGACCGGCGCGCCGCGCGCCACGGCCTGCCATTTATGGACGTCCATAGAAGCCGATCTGCCGCCGCCCCGCCCGCCCGGGCCCGGCCGTGCGCGGCTCGATCGTCTGCAACGCCGTTTCGCCGATGCCGGGGTTGCGTCCGGCTGAGCGCGAACCACACTTGACCGCAGCTTCCCGCAGGAGACCCGCCCCATGATCCATCGCTTCGCCGCCAGGCTTCTCGGCGCGACCATCCTCGCCGCCACCGTATGCGCCGCGTCGGCCGACGCGCAGACCCTGCGCATCGGCCTGGCCGAGGACCCCGACGCGCTCGATCCGACGATGGCGCGGACCTTCGTCGGGCGCATCGTCTTCGCCTCGCTCTGCGACAAGCTTTTCGACATCGACGCCAAGCTGAACGTCGTCCCGCAGCTGGCGACCCGGCATTCCTGGAGCGCCGACGGCAAGGAGCTGACCATCGCGCTGCGCGACGGCGTGCGCTTCCACGACGGCGAGAAGATGGACGCAGCGGCGGTCAAGTACTCGCTCGACCGGCACCTCAAGATGCAGGGCTCGTTCCGTCGCGCCGAGATCTCGGTCGTGCAGTCGATCGACGTGATCGATCCGCTGACCGTGAAGCTGACGCTGGCCGCGCCCTTCTCGCCGC
>JBIKXN010000355.1:0-4358 GCA_044355765.1 Alphaproteobacteria bacterium | reverse complement strand
GCCGATGATGATCGAACGCAACTACGGGCGCATCGTCAACATCGCGTCGATCGCTGGCAAGGAAGGCAATCCCAACGCCTCCGCCTATTCATCCGCGAAGGCCGGGCTGATCGCGCTGACCAAGTCGCTCGGCAAGGAACTGGCGAAGACGGGCATCAGGGTCAACTGCATCACCCCGGCGGCGGTCGAGACCGACATCTTCAAGCAGATGACCGAGACCCATATCCAGTTCATGCTGTCGAAGATCCCGATGGGTCGCTTCGGCCAGATCACCGAGGTGGCCGGCATGATCTGCTGGCTCGCGTCCGAGGAGATGAGCTTTTCGACCGGCGCCGTATTCGACATCTCGGGCGGGCGCGCGACCTACTGAGCCCCCTCCAATCTTCACCAGCCGAAAGCCGATCCGATGACCGCTGCATCCCCTGCCCTGCTCGCCAAGGCGCGCAAGCATCTCTTCGTCGCCGTGGTGTCCGACACGCTCGACGCGCTTGGCTGGACCGGCCAGGCGCTGGCCCCGAACGTCCGGCCGCTCGACGAGTCGCTGAGCTTCCTCGGCCGCGCGCGTACCGGCATGTATCGCGAGATGTTCCACGTCCAGCCGGGCAACCCCTACGAGCTGGAGATCAAGCTGGTCGACGACCTCAGGAAGGGCGAGGTCTGCGTTCTCGGCTGCTCGGGTAATCCGCGCATCGCTCCCTGGGGCGGCCTGCTCTCGACCGCGTCCAGGGCTCGCGGCGCCGCGGCATGCGTCACCGATGGCCTGGTGCGCGACATCGTCGCGATCCGGAAGATGAAGTTCCCGGTCTTCGCCGGCGGCATCGGGCCGCTCGACTCCAAGGGGCGCGGCATCGTCGCCGAGATCGACGTGCCCATCGAGGTCGCTGGCGTCCGCGTCGAGCCGGGCGATCTCGTCTTCGGCGATGCCGACGGTGTCGTCGTCATCCCCAAGGCGATCGAGGTCAAGGTCCTCCAGGCCGCGCTCGAGAAGGTGCTGGGCGAGCACAAGACGCTTTCGGCGCTCAAGAAGGGCGAGAAGCTGGCGACCGTCTTCGCGCGCTACGGCGTGCTGTGAGGTGAGCGGCGGCCTGCCCCTCCTCGCGGCGGCCGCTGGCGCGCTCTACATCCTGGCGCCGGGCCCGGCCTTCGTCGCGCTGCTGGGTCTGTGCGCCGCGCGCGGTCGGCGCGCCGGGTTCGGGTTCATCCTGGGGCACATGGCGGGAGACCTGCTCTGGACCAGCCTCGCCCTCGTCGCCCTGATCGGCGCCCAGACGATCCATCCCGCCGTGTTCGACCTGCTCGGGCTCGGCTGCGGCCTCTATCTTCTGCTGCTCGGCTGGCAGGCGCTGAAGGCGCGCAGCGCCGCGGAGGCAGGGCTCGCCCTGTTCGATCGCCCGCTGCGGCGCGGGCTCGTTTTCGGGCTGACCAATCCGAAGGGCTATCCCGTCGCGGTGGGCATGTTCGCGGCGCTGCTCGGACCGCGCGCCGCCGAACTGGATTTCGTCGTCGCGCCGATCCTGGTCGCATCGAGCATGACCGGCGGCGCGCTCGCCGCGCTGTTGCTTGTCTGGTTCGCGGGCCTCGGAGCGATACGCGGCTTCTATCGCCGCCGCGAGCGCCTGGTGACGCGCTGCGCGGGACTGCTCTTCGTCGGCTTCGGCCTCAGCGCGCTGGCCAACGCGCTGCCCGGGCTCGTGCAGCAGCGCCCGTGAGGGGCGACGCGCATCCATGCCCCGCCTGCTGACCTGCGGGATCGTGACCTGGGACCTGCTGTTCCGGGTCGACGGGATCGCGGCGCCACCGGCCGAGATCCCGGCGCTGGACTGTCTTGCCACCGGCGGCGGCATGGCGGCGTCGGCGGCCTGCGTGATCGGACGGTTGGGCGGCGACGTCGAGTTCTGGGGCCGCTGCGGCGACGATCCGGTCGGCAACGACATCCTCGCCGACATGGGCGGTTACGGCGTGCGCATAGACCGTGTGCGCCGGATCGCCGGTCATGCTTCGCCAGTCTCGGCGATCCTGATCGACCGTTTCGGCGAGCGGCTGATCGTGCCCTATTACGATCCCGCCCTCGACCAGGATCCGTCATGGCTGCCGGTCGACGACATCGGCCGCTTCGACGGCGTGATGGTCGATGCGCGCTGGCCCGCCGGCGCCGCACGCGCGCTGGACGCCGCGCGCGGTGCCGGCGCCATCGCGATGCTCGACGCGGACATCGCACCACGCGAAATCCTCGACGACCTGATGGCGCGCGCGACCCATGTCGTCTGGTCGGAAGCGGCGCTTGCGGACTGGTCGGGCAGCGCCGATCCGCAAACGGGGCTGCGCGAGGCGCGGCGCCGCTTCGCCGGGTTTCTGGGCGTGACCGTGGGCGCGGCGGGCTTCCGCTGGCTGGAGGGCGACGAGTTTCGCGGCGAACCGGCGCCGCGGATCGTCGCCGTCGACACGCTCGCCGCCGGCGACGTCTTCCACGGCGCCTTCCTGCTGGCGCTTGCCGAGGGCCGGGGCGTCGCGGCCGCCGCGCGCTTCGCCAATGTCGCCGCCGCGCTCAAATGCAGCCGCTTCGGCAGTCGCACCACGACGCCGGGCCGCGCCGAGGTCGAGACGTTCCTGGCCGCCTGGCACCCACAAGCGATACCGTGAAGAGACGCGCGCGGGCCCTTCGCTCCAACTCTAAGCCTTCAAGGCCTTGGCCGCACGCGCGAGCGCTTCGATCCGTGTCCAGTCGCGCGCCGCGATCGCGTCTTTCGGCATCATCCAGGTGCCGCCGACAGCGACGACGTTCGGGCATGCGCAATACTCGGCGGCGGTCTTCTGGTCGAGGCCGCCGGTCGGGCAGAAGACAGTGTCGGCGAAGACCGGAGCGAAGGCCTTGAGCGCAGCGGTGCCGCCGGATTGCTGCGCGGGAAAGAATTTCAGCGTCGTGAAGCCGGCGTTGCGGGCCGCCATGATCTCCGACGCCGTGACGGCGCCCGGCAGCCAATCCAGCGGCGCGCGACGCGCCGCCTCCACCATGCCAGGATCGAAACCCGGGCTGACGGCGAAGCGCGCGCCGGCGTCGGCCGAGCGCTGGAGATCCTCGGGGGACAGCGCCGTGCCGACACCGACATGGGCCTGCGGCAGCGCCCGCGTCACCGCGTCGAGCGCCGGCAGCGCCGTCTCCGTGCGCAGGGTGATCTCGAGCATGTCCAGGCCGCCGGCGACGAGAGCCCGGCACAGTTCGACCGTATCCGCGACGGTGCCCGCGGTGATGACGGGAACGGCGACCGCGGCCGCGAGCCGCGCGCGCAGATCCGCGCTCACAGCGTCAGGCCGCCGTCCACGACATGGATCGCGCCGGTCGTGTAGGCGCTCTCGTCGGAGGCGAGATAGACCGCGAGCGCCGCGATCTCTTCCGGCGAGCCCAGACGCCCGAGGGGCTGGCGCGCAATGAAGGCCTTGCGCGCCTCGACCGGGTCCGCGGCGCTGTTGATGCGGTCGTCGAGCGACGGGGTCTGCACGGTTCCGGGGCAGATGGCGTTGCAGCGGATCCCCTGCTTTATGAAGTCCGCGGCCACCGACTTCGTCAGTCCGATCACCGCAGCCTTGGTCGTTCCGTAGACGAAGCGGTTGACCACGCCCTTCACCGAGGACGCCACCGAGGACATGTTGACGATCGATCCCCCGCCCTTGGCGATCATCGCCGGCAGGAAGGCCTGGGTCATCCAGTACATCGCCCGGACATTCAGGTTGTTCGAGAAATCCCAGGCCGCGTCGTCGCAGTCCAGGATCGTGCCGTTCGCGACGAAGCCCGCGCAGTTGAACAGGGCATCGAGCCCGCCGACCTCCGCGGCGCAGGCCTTGATCGCCGCCTTGTCCAGGACGTCGAGCCGCCGCGTGACGATACCCGGCGTACCAGCGAGTTCCGCGAGCTTGGCGGCGTTGACGTCGGTCGCGATGACCTGGGCGCCCTCGCGCGCGAAGGCTAGCGCGCTCGCCCTGCCGATACCCTGCGCCGCCGCCGTGATCAGGGTCTTCTTGCCGTTGAGCCTGCCGGTCACCTGTCGATCCCCCCATGGAAGAAACGGTCTCGGGTCAAGCTAGCGGTCCGCCGCGCGCCCTGACAAGCGCCGCGCTCCGGATCTATACTGCGCTACCGACAGCCACAGCCCAGACCGAGGAACCGCTCCGATGGCGCTCGCCAAGCTTACGATCCGCCTGAACCCCGCCGACAACATCCTCGTCGCGCGTGCAGCCCTGCTGCCGGGAACGCAGTTGCCCGACGAAGGCATCGCCGTGAAAACGCGCATCCCCGTCGGCCACAAGGTGGCGACGCGGGCGATCCGGGACGGCGAACCGGTGCATCGCTACGGCCAGATCAT
>JBIKXN010000354.1:0-4359 GCA_044355765.1 Alphaproteobacteria bacterium | reverse complement strand
CGATCAGCGTGGGCGGTTTCGGTTCGTCCAATGCCGTGGCTCCCGGTTGCGCGCTTGCGGCGCGAGCGCCGTGCCGCGACGTTAAGGTGCCGCGCGACGCCCGGGCAAGCGCGACGCGATGCGCAGCCGGGCGTGGCTCAGCGCGGCGACATGCTACGCCAATCCAGCAACGCCGGCAGCGCCATCGGGCGGGCGAGATGGTAGCCCTGGGCGTGCGTGCAGCCCATCTCGCGCAGAGCGTCCGATGTCGCCCGATCCTCGATGCCCTCGGCGACCGTGGTCAGATCCATCAGCCGAGAGAGTTCGAGCGCCAGCTTCACGATATGCAGGCTGCGTTGCGTGCGCAGCATCTGTCCGACGAAGGCCCGGTCGATCTTCACGCAGGAGAACGGCAGGTCCTGCAGGTAGCTCAGGCCGGCGTAGCCGGTGCCGAAATCGTCGAGCGCTATTCCGACGCCCTCCTGCCGCAAGGCCCCTGTCACCTCGGTCACCGCACGGAGATTGCCGATCACCGCGGTCTCGGTCAGCTCGATGCGCAGCTCGCGCGGATCCATCGATGCCTCGCGCAGGCAATCCATGATCATGCCGCCGATACCTGGCACGGCCAGCTCGGTCGGAGACAGATTGATGCCGACGAAGGGTGACGCGTCGCCCGGCGCGCAAAGCGCGCGCAGCGCCGGCCAATCCGCGACGGCCCTCGCCAGCACCCATTTGCCCAGACGGCGGATCAGCCCGGTCCGCTCCGCCAGCGGAATGAACTCGTCGGGACCGATCATCCCACGCTCCGGATGGCGCCAGCGCAGCAGCGCCTCGAATCCGGCCAACGCGCCGTCGACCAGGGAGAAGATCGGCTGGTAGTGCAGGTCGAGCTGCGCGCCTCCGATGGCCTCGGAGAGATCGCGCGACAGCGACAACGTTCGCAGGGCCGCCGAATGGAGCCCGTCGCCGGTGGTCCCATCCTCGAAAGCCGCGGGCCCCGGTTCGGCGATGCCGGTCCGCGGCGCCGGATCCAGGTGCGGCAGCAATCCCGACGCCGCCAGTCCGCCAAATTCGCCGCGCTCCCGCCGCAGCCTTTCCAAAAGCAGCTTCAGGATGTAGCGGATCACCGGGTCGGTGCCGTGCAGCAGGTCCTCGACGACGCTTCGGTCGATCCGCATCAGCACCGTGGGCTCGAGCGTGCGGACGGTCCCGGTTCGCGGCAGTTTGTCGAGCAGGGCGATCTCGCCAAAAATTGCGCCGGGGCCGAGCGTGACCGCGGACTTGATCTGTCCCCGGACCCTCAGCAGCACCTCGACCCGCCCCGATTCGACGAGATAGGCCGCCTCGCCAGGCTCCCCGGCATGGAACACGACCACGCCGGCACCGAGCGATTCGCGCATGAACCGTGGGTCGACTTCCATCTCACCTCGCGGCACCGCGGCGGAAGGCAGGAACGATCCGCCTACGGCGCGTTCGACCCTAGCACCGCGCCCCGCCCCGTGGAAAAGCCTCCCGTGTCAAATCTTCGGGTCACGGGAAGTTCCTTCCCGGAACTGGGGCTTTCCCCGACGCGCCCCTCATGCGGCCGCGCGACGCGCCGCCGCCGTCAAGGCAGGCCCGGCATGGCGCCCAAGCGCATCGGCGGTAAGCCGTGATGCGCCCTCCGTAACCGAGGGCGGCGCGGTACGCGCTGCTAGGCTGCATGACGTCAGCCGTCAGATAACGCTTGGGGCCGCCGCCATGATCGACGCCGACACACTGCAGATGCGCCCCAGGTGCCGGCATGGCGCAGACGGCCCGGCGCCAGACGCGGCCTGCGAACGCTGAGCGCGGTCCCCGGCACGCCGAGGTCGCGCGACCGCAGATGCGGCGACTGCTGCTGGTGACCTTCCATTTTCCGCCCCGCAACGCCATCGCGGCGTTGCGGACAGGCAAATTCGCACGCTACCTGATGGCGCATGGCTGGGACGTACGGGTGATCGCAGCCGACGCGGCAACGCGCGAGACGCTGCCGCTCGAGATAGCGGACGCGCACGTGCTGCATGCGCCGTGGCGCGGCGATGCCGAGCCCGCGCGGCCTCTCGCGACGGATCCGGCCACGACGCGCGGCGCGCTGCGACAGCGGCTCGGCGCATTGCGCGCCTCGCTGTCCGAATTGCCCGACAACCGGATCGGCTGGCGGCGCGCGGCGCTGACGCATGCGCGACCCTTCCTCGGCGCCTGGCGTCCCGAGATCGTCTATGCCAGCGCCCCGCCGGCAACCGCGCTGCTCGTCGCGCGAGATCTGGCGCGGTATTATGGCGTGCCATGGATCGCGGAACTCCGCGACCTGTGGACCGGAAATCCCTATTACGAGTTTCCCGCCTGGCGGCGGCATCTCGAGACGCTGTGGGAACGCCGTGTCGTCGGCGATGCCGCAGCCCTCGTGACCGTATCCGCCACCTGGCGCGACCAGCTGCGCTCGGCTTACGGCAAGCGGGTCGCGCTGGCGATGAACGGTTTCGCGCCCGAGGACATGCCAGCGGATCTGCCTGCCCCGGTCGCGACGTCGGGCCCGCTGCGCATCGTCTATACCGGCACGATCTATCCCGGGTATCGCGACCCGGGCCCGCTTTTCGAGGCGATCGCGCAACTGGGCGAGGCGCGCGCGGCGGTCGAGGTCGTCTTCGCCGGTGCCGGGGTCGAGCAGGTAGCCGCGCGCGCCGCCGCCGCAGGCATCGCCGATCGCGTGCGGATCATTCCTCCCATGCCCCATCGCGTGGCGCTACGGTGGCAGAGCGAGGCCGATGTCCTGCTGCATCTGCAATGGAACGATCCGCGCGAGGCCGGCACGATCTCCGGCAAGCTGTTCGAGTATCTCGGCGTGCGCCGGCCGGTGCTCGGGCTCGGATACGACCGCGGCGAGGTCGCGGCGCTGCTCGCCCAACGCGGCCGCGGCGTCGTGCTCAACGCGCCGGCGGCGATCGCGCAGCAGTTGCGCAGCTGGATGGCGCAGAAGCGCGCCGGCGGCATCGCGCCACTCGCCGCGGACGCCGTATCCGCACTGACGCGAGATGCGCAATTCGCCGCCGCCGCGCAGCTCGCGGCCGAGGCGGCGGCGGGGACCCTGCCCCGGTCGCGGCGGCGCGCGCGGCGCGACCCGACCGGCATGCGCGCCACGCGGCTGCATGTCGCCGCGCCGATGGATGGGATCGGGCGACCTCTGCTCTGCGTCGTCGTCGACACCGAGGAGCAGTTCGACTGGCGCGGCGGTTTTTCGCGCCACAACGTCGCGGTATCGGCGATCGGCGCGCTGCCGGCCGCGCAGTCCCTGTTCGAGCGGCACGGTTTTCGGCCGGCCTATCTGCTCGACCATCCGGTCGCGACATCCGCCCTTGCGCGCGACCTGATCGGCGGCTGGCTGCGTTCGGGGCGCTGCGAGATCGGCGCGCAACTCCATCCCTGGGTCAATCCGCCCCATGCCGAGGACGCGACCGTCGCGAATTCCTTTCCCGGCAACCTGCCGCCATGGCTGGAACGCCGGAAGCTGGAGGCGCTGGGCGAGGCGATCGCCGCCGGATTCGGGGTCCGGCCACGCATCTACAAGGCAGGCCGATACGGCCTCGGCGCGTCGACCGCGTCGGTGCTGGAGGAACTCGGCTACGCGGTCGACACCTCGGTACTGCCCCATACCGACCTGCGCTTCAAGCACGGGCCGGATCTGCGTTGCTTCGACGAGCGGCCCTTCCTGTTCGGCGAGCGGCGCCCGCTGCTGCAATTGCCCGTCACGCGCGGCTTCGTCGGGCGTGCCGCCCGCACCGGCAGCCGGTTCTTCGCGCTGGTCGAGGACGAGACGCGGCTGTCGAGCCTCGCGCGCGGCGCCCTGGCCCAGGCCGGCGTGATCGACCGCGTGACGCTGACGCCCGAGGGCATCGGCCTCGGGCAGATGAAGGCGCTGACCCGCGCATTGCGCGCGCGCGGCCAGCGCATCTTCGTGATGTCGTTCCACAGCCCGTCGCTCGAACCCGGCCACACGCCCTATGTCGTCGACGCAAGGACGCGCGCGGCATTCCTCGGCCGCATCGAAGCCTATCTCGCCTTCTTCCTCGGCGAGATCGGCGGCTTGCCTGCGACGCCGCTGGAACTGCATGCCAGTCTGACGGGCGCCGCGCGGACGCCCTGCGCGCCCTGACCGTGCCGGGCAAGGCGCGGCAAGCGACGCATTTCGGGCCAGCGCGGCCCCCGGCCATGCGATGCTCGCTGCCATCGCGCGCCGGTCCGGCGCTGCGCGGGTTCGGGGACGACGTCATGGAAACAAGATTCGGCGTGGTCGGCACCGCGCATTGGGCGACCACGGTCCACAGCATCGGGCTGCAACGCACACCGGGCGCGCGGCTGGTG
>JBIKXN010000353.1:0-4373 GCA_044355765.1 Alphaproteobacteria bacterium | reverse complement strand
GTCCGATCCATCGCCGGCGTTGAGCACGTCGTTTCCGGCGCCGCCCTCGACGCTGTCGTCCTGGCGGCCGGCGAAGACCGTGTCGTTGCCGTCGCCGGCGCGGATCGTGTCCTTGCCGTCCCCGCCGTCGATATAGTCGTTGCCGGCGTTGCCCTCGAGAAAGTCGTCGCCGGCGCCGCCGGCGATCGCATCGTTGCCGTTCCCGCCGAAGGCGCGGTCGTTTTCGTTGCCCCCGTCGATGCGGTCGGCGCCGTCCCCGCCATCGAGCAGGTCGGCTCCGCTGCCACCGATCAGCGCGTCGTCGCCGCTGCCGCCGGAAATCATGTCGTCGCCGGTGCCGCCGTCGACATAGTCGTTGCCGTCGCCGCCCATCATCTGGTCGTGGTCTTCCTGCCCGAAGAGCGCGTCGTGGCCGGCGCCCCCTTGCAGGATGTCCATGCCGGCTCCGCCAAGCAGTCGGTCGCTGCCGGCGCCGCCGTCGAGGAAATCGGCATCGAGCCCGCCGTCGAGGTGGTCGTCGCCGTCGCCGCCGCTCAGCACGTCGGCTCCGGACTGGCCGAAGAACACGTCGCTGCCGCGACCGCCGATCATGATGTCGCGCCCGGTGCCGCCATAGGCGACGTTGCGATCGGCGGCGCCGTCGCCGTCGCTGAGGATGTCGGCATAGGCCGACAGCAGGGAATTGATCTGGTCGAGCGCCGTCGCGCCGTCCAGAGCGTTGGAGGTCGTGGCGGCCACCGCCGCGCGGAACTCCAGGATCGCGTCCTGGTCCACGATCGCGCCGTCGCTGATCAGCGGGTTCCTCAGCCCGAGGCCGGCGAAGATCACGTCGTTCCCGGAGCCGCCGTCGATAATGTCGCTGCCGGCGCCGCCCAGCATGACGTCGATACCGTTGCCGCCGTTGAGGAGGTCGTTCCCGCGCCCGCCGTTGAGCAGGTCGTCGCCGTCGCCGCCGAACAGCGTGTCGTTGCCGTCGCCGCCATCGAGGATATCCAGGCCTTCGCCGCCGTTGAGAATGTCGTTCCCGGCCCCGCCGAAGAGCCAGTCCGTGCCTTCGCCGCCGTTGAGCACGTCGTCGCCGGCGCCGCCATCGACCGTGTCGTCGCCGGCGCCCGCGTTAACGATGTCGCGTCCGGCGCCACCGACGATCACATCGTCGCGCGAGGAGCCGTTGGCGACCGTCACGGCCGCCTTCTGGAGCAACGCTGCGGCGCCTGCGGCGGATGTTGCGAGCGCCGTGCTCGCGACGCGGGCGGTTCCGGCGTTGAACTCGATGGACATCTACCAGCTCCTGTTTCCGTCCACCCGGCGGTGGGCCCCGCTCAGGCCTGACCGGCAGGACGGGGTTTTTCATGCCTAATGGCCATTCACGCTATTTGAGATGGGTTAGGTAAAAATTGATTTAACGGCAGCTCGAGTTTGAGCCTGATGCGCCCGAACGCCGGTGCCGTCCATGGGGCGCGCTGTCGCAGGGCGGGGCACGGCGGCTGGAAATCCGCGAGGGGCCTCCCCGAACGGGGATGGCGGGCGGCTCAAGCATTCGCGACTTTACGGTGTCGCAAACGAGGTAATCGATGGACCGCGTACTGGTCGTGGATGACGATCCGAACGTCCTGGCGGGGATCCAGCGGATCGCCGGTCGCCATTTCGAGATCGAGGGACTGACCAGCGGCGAGGAAGCCGTGAAGTTGCTCGAGAGAGGCGAACGCTTCGCCGCGATCGTCAGCGATCTGCGCATGACCGGGATCGACGGCATCGCCTTCCTGGAGCGGGCGCGCGAACTTGCGCGCTCGATCCCCCGGATAATGCTGACCGGCCATGCCGATCAGTCCGTCCTTCTGGACGCCATCAACCGCGCGCGCGTCTCCGGCTTCCTCAGGAAGCCCGCGCCGGTCGCCGAGTTCATCGCCGCGTTGCGCAAGGCGATCGCGGAGGCCGGATCGATGCACGAACGGCCGGATGCCGTCGCGACGCCCAGCGAGGCCGAGCTTGCGGCGGATCTCGCCGCGGCCGATCTTGACGCCGAGTTCCAGCTTCTCTTCCAGCCCCGGATCTGCACCGGCACCGGCACAATCGTTTCCGCCGAGGGCCTTCTTCGCTGGACGCATCCGCGGCGGGGTTCGATATCGCCGCTCGAGTTCATTCCCGTCGCCGAAGCCTCCGGCCAGATCGACCGCCTGACCGCATGGGTCCTGCGGCAGACCGCCCGCGGGTGGCGTCTGGTCGACGGCGCCGGGGTCGACATCTCGCTTTCGGTCAACGTTCCGCTGTCGACCATCGGCTCGGCCGGCTTCGTCGAACTGGTGACCGCCACCCTGGGCGCGAGCGGCATGCCGGCGAACCGGCTGGAGATCGAGATCACCGAGAGCCATCGTCTGGAGAAGACCGAGCAGGTACACAGGGTGGTCTCGGCCCTGCGCGGGCAGGGGGTTCGGGTCGCCCTGGACGATTTCGGCACCGGGTACTCGTTCTTCGAGACCTTGAAATGGATCGACATCGACATCCTGAAGGTCGACCGGTCCTTCGTGATGCATCTTGGAAGCAGCAGCAAGAACCAGAAGATCGTGTGCTCGATCGTCGATCTGGCCGGCTCGCTGGATTTGACCCTCATCGCCGAGGGCGTCGAAACGCGCGAGCAGGCGGAAATGCTGCACGGCCTCGGCGTCACGCAGCTGCAGGGCTTCCTGTTCGCCAAGCCGCTGCCGCCCGAGCAACTCGTCATCGAGGCGCTGACGCAGCGCGATCGCCGCGATCCCGGCGCGCCGCGCCGCAAGGCGACCAGCGGAGGACGTTGACCATGTTCCGTGCCGAGAGCGCCTATTCGTACCAGCCGTCGGCCGAGGCAGCGGCTGCCGACTGCGTGTCGCAGATCGAGCGCGCGGGAATCGGGGCACCCGACTTCGCCATCGTGCACGTCAATTGCGCGATCGCGCTGGAGGTTGTGGGGCGCGTCCTGCGGGAGCGTTGGCGCGGCGTCAGGCTGCACGCCGCCACGTCCTGCCTCGGCGGGATGACGGACGCGGCCCTGGCCATGGCGCCCCAAGCCGGCGTGGCGCTGCTCGCGATCGTCGATCCGGCTGGCGATTACGGCGTCGCCGCAGGGGATCTCGGGGCGGACGCGCGCGCGGCCGGGCAGAACCTCGCCCAGTTGGCGCTCCAGCGCGCCGGCCGCGCAGGCGAGATTCCGGCCCTCGTTCTCGTTTGCGCCACGCCCGGCGACGAAGAGCGGTTCCTGGCGGGCGTGCGCGCGGGGGTCGGCGCCGGCGCGCCGATCGTCGGCGGGTCGGCCGCCGACAACTCCATCGCTGGCGACTGGCGTATCCTCGCGCAGGACCGTGCCATGGCCTCCGGCGCCGTCGTCAGCGTTCTGTTCCCCAGCGTCGCGGTCAGCACCGCATTCGAAAGCGGCTACGCTCCGAGCGAGTGCCGCGGCGTGGTCACCCGCGCCAGCAGGCGGACGATTCTGGAAATCGACGGCCAGCCCGCGGCCAGCGTCTACGAAAGCTGGACCGGAGGCGCGGTCCGCCGCCCGGTCTCCGATCGCGTCAACATCCTCATGGCTTCGGCCCTCACCCCGCTGGGTCGTCCCGCGGGATCCCTCGCCGACATGCCGCTCTTCGTCCTGTCCCATCCCGAGACGATCGCGGCCGACGGCGCGATGACGCTTTTCACCGATGTCGCCGAGGGCGATCATCTGGTCCTCATGAAGGGCACGCCTGCCACGCTCATCGGTCGCGCGGGGACCGTGGTACGGTCCGCCTGTCTGGTCGGGGACATCGACCCCGACCGGGTCGCGGCGATCGCGATGTATTATTGCGGGGGCTGCATGCTGCAGATTCGCGACCGGCTCGAGGAGATGCGCGGCACCCTGGCGCGCGAGTTCCCGGGCGTCCCGGCGGTGGTGGGCTTCACCTTCGGCGAGCAGGGGGCGCATGCGCTTGGCCCGGCGCGGCATGGCAACCTGATGATTTCCGCGATCGTCTTCGGCGGCTGAGGACGGATCCAAGGCCAATGACCCCGAAAATGGCGCGACGGCTGGCAGCGACACCCGACTCGCCGCCTGCGATGGCGGTCGGTCGGCTGCTGACGATCGATCTCGACGCGGCGGGCCGGCCCACCGGTGGCTATGCGGGTGACCTGGACCTGTTGCCGGACGCCGGTTTCGGGCAGGCGGCGCCGTCGTCAGAAGGAGCCCTGCGCGCATTGCCCGCGCCGCTCGCGCAGGCCGTGGCCGACGTCTGCGCCGCGGGCAGCGGCGGCGCGGTGCCGTTGCCGGGCGGCGGGTCGCGCGACGGCGCAGTCGTCGAGGCGATCGTACTGCCGCGCCGCGGCGGCGGCGCGACCGCCGTCGCGCACAGCCTGATCCTTCGCGA
>JBIKXN010000352.1:0-4375 GCA_044355765.1 Alphaproteobacteria bacterium | reverse complement strand
TCTCGATCGGGATCATCGCCAGCCGGGCGCGGCCCTTCTGCACGGCGGCGAACGCCTCCTCGAAGGTGGCGCAGGGCAGCGTCTCCAGCTTCGGATAGGCGCTGCGGCAGGCGAGGTCGGAAAACGCGCCGGCTTCGCCCTGGAAGGCGATGAGGGCGGGGACGGTCTTGCGGGTCATGGCCGGGTATCCGGGGTCAGCATCTGGCGGGCGCGGGCGAGGTCTTCTTGCGTGTCGACGCCGAGCGGGACGTCGTCGACGATCGCGGCGTCGATGCGCATGTCCGCTTCCAGCGCGCGCAGTTGCTCGAGCCGCTCGCGTCGCTCGAGCGGCGCCGGCGGCAGCGCCACGAACCGCTCGAGCGCCGTGCGGCGATAGGCGTAGAGACCGATATGGTGATAGAGCGGGCCTGGCCCGGTCGGCGCGGTCGCGCGCGTGAAATAGAGCGCGCGGCCGATGCGGCGGCCCTCGTCGCGCAGCGACAGGATCGCCTTGACGACGTTCGGGTTGGTCCGCTCCTCCTCGCGCCGGATCTCCGCGACCAGCGTGGCGATGTCGACGGCCGCGACCGAGAGCGGCGACAGCGCCGCGCGGATCGTCTCGGGCGCGATGGTCGGCAGGTCGCCCTGGACGTTGACCACGGCGTCGTGCCGGCCGTCGGGGTCGATCCGGCGCAATGCCTCGTGGATCCTGTCGGACCCCGAGGGATGGGCCGGATCGGTGAGCACGGCGCGCCCGCCGGCGGCCTCGACCGCGGCGACCACGACGGGCTCGGCGGCGGCCACGACCACGGGGCCGAGATCGGCGGCCACCGCGCGCCTCCACACATGGACGATCATCGGCACGCCGTGGATGTCGGCGAGCGGCTTGTCGGGCAACCGCACCGAGGCGAGGCGGGCAGGGATCAGGACGACGGGATTGCGGGGGGCGTGGGTCATCGCAGGGATGGGGATCGTCGGGCTGGGCGCGCACGGTCATGCGGCGGATTGTCGCGCCGGAGGGCGCCGCGCCTGCGCGGCCGGACCATAACCCGTTCGCGCGCCAAGGCAAGTCGCCTCTCGGCGCCGCCGCGGTATGGGTTGATGCGCCCCCTGCCCTTGGGCATATTGCGCGCGCTTTTCAGCCCAGGGCCGCTTCGGGTCCGCGACGGGCGCATCGCAGAGGCAGCCAATGGATTCCTTCGAGTTCAACAAGATCGCCGGTGCCTTCCTGCTGGCGCTGCTGACCACGACCGTCATCGGCTATGCGGGCAACATGCTCGTCCACCCGAAGAAGCTCGAAAAGAACGTCTTCGTCGTCGAGGTCGCCGCTGCCCCGTCCGCCCCGGCAGCTGCCGCCCCGGCCGCAGCAAAGCTCGATCCGGTCGGCCCGCTGCTCGCCGCCGCCTCGGTCGATGCCGGTCGGACGGTGGCGCAGCGTCAATGCGCGTCCTGCCACAGCTTCGACAAGGGCGGCCGCAATGCCGTCGGTCCCAATCTCTGGGGCGTGGTCGCTGCGACCAAGGCGCATGTCGAAGGCTTCCGCTACTCGCAGGCGATCCAGGCCGCGGCGAAACAACCGGGCGACGACGCGAAATGGACCTACGAGAACATCAACGCGTTCCTCGCCAATCCCAAAGGCTACATGAACGGCACGTTGATGGCCTTCGCCGGGCTGCGCTCGGCGCAGGATCGCGCCAACGTGATCGCGTATCTGCGCGGACAGTCCGACTCGCCGGTTCCGCTGCCCTGAGCATTGCGGGCGCGGCGCGGGCCGTCTGGGTGTCCGGGATTTGTTCTGATTTTTTCGGGTATACCGCAAGAATCGATTAACACTTGGCGCGGATATTCGGTCGCACACCACCCTGGACGGTGGCCAACGACCGAGCCGAGAGCGCCATGACGTATATCGACGCCATCCGCAATTTCCCCGAGATCTTCGCCCCGCCCGCCGACCCGCTCTCGGACGGCGCCGAGCGCAGGGCCTGCGCCCTCTCGCTGTCGTGGTGGCGAGGTCTCATCTGTCCGGACAGCGGACTCATCCCGACCCGCGCGCAGATCGCCGATGCCGAGGCGCCGTCGGTCTGGCCGCATTTCTTCTATCTTCGTTGCGCCCCCCGGGCGATGGCGAATGTCTTCGAAGGCGCGGGTCCGGTGCTGTGCGACGCGCTCGGCCACGATCCGCGCGGCTGGGAAATGGGCGATGCGTGGCCCCGCGAGGCGCTCGAACGCGCCGCCTTCCTGCAGCAGACCGCGGCCGATCTGTCGATGCCGATCGAGGAAGCGGGCCGGTTCAGGATCGACGGCGACGTCGTCACCTATCGGTGCCTGCTGATGCCCGTCACCGACGACGGCACGCGCGTGTCCCATCTGCTCGGCGCCTTCGCCTTCAACCGGGCCAGGGGCTGATCCGCGACGACCGCCGGGCTTGTCGGCCGGGTGCCGGGGCGGTCATAGTCCCGGCCGCATGACCGACGAACTTCGCCGCTGCGCCGACCTCGCGATCCGCCTTGCGGATGCCGCGCGGCCGATAACCATGCGGTATTTCCGCAACGATCCGCACACCGAAACCAAGTCCGACGCGTCGCCGGTCACGATCGCCGACCG
This sequence comes from Alphaproteobacteria bacterium, assembly GCA_044355765.1. Classification (GTDB taxonomy): domain Bacteria; phylum Pseudomonadota; class Alphaproteobacteria; order CACIAM-22H2; family CACIAM-22H2; genus CAIOSQ01. The sequence goes on along the minus strand of JBIKXN010000352.1, from coordinate 1,792 downwards.
CGAATCGGAACGCGCGATGCGCGAGATCATCCGTGCCGAGTTCCCGACGCACGGGATCATCGGCGAGGAATGGGGCAGCGACCGGCCCGACGCCAGCCATGTCTGGGTCCTCGATCCGATCGACGGGACCAAGTCCTTCGTCACCGGCCGGCCCCTTTTCGGCGCCCTGATCGCCCTGTGCCGCGACGGCAAGCCGGTGATCGGCGTCATCGACTGCCCGGCCGCCGACGACCGCTGGGTCGGCATCGCCGGCATGCCCAGCACCCATAACGGCCGACCCTGCCGCACGCGCAGCTGCGACCGGCTGGCCGACGCGGTGCTCTACGCGACCTCGCCCTACATGTTCGTCGGCCGTGACTGGGACGGCTTCGACCGGCTGCACGACGCGGTCAAGTTCCCGATCTTCGGCAACGACTGCCACGGCTATGGCCTGGTCGCGAGCGGCTGGGCGGATCTGGTCGTCGAGGCCCAGCTCAAGGTCTATGACTGGGCGGCGCTGGTGCCGGTGGCCGAAGGCGCCGGCGGGGTCATCACCGACTGGTCGGGCGCGCCGCTTGGGCTGCACAACGATGGCCGGGTGGTCCTCGGCGGGGACCGGCGGATGCATCGCGCCGCGCTCGACATTCTGAACGCCTGAACCGGCTCCGCCGGGCCGGGCCGCCGATGGGCGCCCCCTTGCCGCGGCGAGGTGCGCTCTCCACACTTGAAGGCTCATAGACCGGGCGGAGAGATCATGCGTTTTCTCGCTTCCATCGCCGCGGGCCTCGCGCTCGCGGCCGGCATCGCCGCCGCGCAGCCCAGGCCCGTCCATGGTATCGCCATGCATGGCGATCTGAAATACGGCCCGGATTTCCGCCATTTCGACTATGCCGATCCGGCCGCGCCCAAGGGCGGGGAGGTGCGCTTCCACGCGGTCGGCACCTTCGACAGCTTCAATTCCTGGATCCTCGGCGGCGTGCCGGCGGGCGTGGCGGCCGCTACCGTCGACACGCTGATGGTCAGTTCGGCGGACGAGCCGTTCTCGAAATACTGCCTGGTCTGCGAGACGGTGGAACTGCCTGAGGACCGCTCGTGGATCGTCTTCAATCTCCGCCCCGAGGCGCGGTTCCACGACGGCGCACCGATCACCGCGGAAGACGTCGCCTGGACCTTCGAGACCATCCGTACCAAGGGCCACCCGTTCTTCCGGTCCTATTACGGCGGCGTGAAGGGCGTCGAGGTCCTCGGCCCGCGGCGCGTGCGCTTCACGTTCGCCGACGCCACCAACCGCGAATTGCCGCTGATCGTCGGCGAGCTGCCGGTCTTCTCGAAGGCCTGGTGGGCGACGCGCGATTTCTCCCGCCCGTCGCTCGAGCCGCAGCTCGGCTCCGGCCCGCAGCGGATCGACGCCTTCGAGGCCGGACGCTTCGTCACCCTGCGCCGCGTCCCGGATTACTGGGGCCGCGACCTGCCGGTACGGCGCGGCCACAACAATTTCGACGCCGCGCGCTACGACTGGTATCGCGACCCGACCGTGGCGCTCGAGGCCTTCAAGGCCGGCGAATACGACATCCGCCAGGAGAACCAGGCGCTGGCCTGGGCGACGCGCTACGAGGGCCCCGGCCTCGAGCGCGGCCTGTACCGCAAGGAGGAGATCGCCGAGGAGCGCACCAACGGCATGCAGGGGTTCGTCATGAACCTGCGCCGCGACCAGTTCCGCGACGCGCGGGTGCGCGAGGCCCTGGCCTACGCCTTCGACTTCGAGTGGTCGAACCGCCAGCTCTTCTTCGGCGCCTACACACGCACGCGCAGC
>JBIKXN010000351.1:0-4377 GCA_044355765.1 Alphaproteobacteria bacterium | reverse complement strand
GCGGATGTTGATGTCCCAGCGGAACAGCGCCACCGACCAGAAGCTGGGCTCGACCTGCGGCCAGTAGCCCTTGAGCAGGATCGCGCCGCGCGGCGCGCCTGCGGCCGTCAGCGCCTCGAGGGGCCCGCGCTGCGCTTCCTCCAGCGCCTCGGCGAGCAGCTTGCCTACGAAGCCGATCGACCGGAAGGCGATGGCGAGCGTGCCGGCGAGCGCGCCCGGGCCGAAGACCGCGACGAAGAGCAGCGCCCAGATCAGGGAGTTGACCGAGCGCGAGGCGACCAGGATGAACTTGGCGACGAAGTTGAGCGTCGGCGAGGGCGTGACGTTGCGCGCCGCCAGCAGCGCCACCGGCACCGACAGGACGAGGGCGATGATCGTGCCCAGCGTCGCGGTGTGGAAGGTCTCGACCAGCGCGTCGGCCACCATCGCGCGCCAGAACGACCAGTCGATCGGCCACATCCGCCGGAACAGGTCGGCGGTCTGCTCGGGCGCGTCGTAGAGGAATTCCGGGATCACCTCGATGGTGCGCAGCGACCAGACGATCGCGACGGCCGACAGGACATAGGTCAGCGCGCGGCCGATGCGCTGCGCCGGGGTGAAGCGCTGCCAGCGCCGCATGCGGCCGGTCTCGGTCACTGGAAGGCCTTGCGCAGCTGGGCCGACACCACCTCGGCCACCATGATCACGGCGATGATCGCGAGCAGGATGGTCAGCACGAAGTCGTAGTCGAACCGCTGATAGGCGGTGAAAAGCGTCGCGCCGATGCCGCCGCCGCCGACGATCCCGACCATGGTCGAGTTCCGCAGGTTGGAGTCCAGCTGGTAGACGCTGAAGCCGATGAACCGCGCCATGACCTGCGGGAAGACGCCCATGATCAGGATGTTGAAGAAACCGGCGCCGGTGGCGCGGACCGCCTCGACCTGCTTCAGGTTCATCTCCTCGATCGCTTCGGCGAAGAGCTTGGAGATGAACCCGAGCGAGGCGACGATCAGCGCCAGCACCCCGGCCAGCGCGCCGAATCCCACGGCCTTGACGAACAGGATCGCGGTGATGACGGGGTGGAAGGACCGGAACAGCGCGATCGCCGCGCGCGCCGTCCACGACACCCAGGGCGGCATCAGGTTGCGCGCGGCCAGCAGACCCAGCGGCAACGAGAGCACGACGCCGACCGCGGTCGACAGCACCGCGATCTGCATGCTCTCCAGCATGCCCTCGCGCAGCAGCATCAGCTTCTGGTGCGAGAAATCCGGCGGGAACATGCGGTCGAGGAATCGCCCGCCATTGTCGAGGCCGCGCACGAACCGGTCCCAGGACATGTCGAGGATGCCGCAGGCATAGACGACGTAGAGCGCCAGCGCGGTCCACAGCAGACGCGCGGTCCAGTTCGGCGGAAACGGGGTGCGGGCGACGGCGGCGCTCACGAATCCAGCCATCCCTTGCCGCCGTAGATCGCCAGCAGATGGCTTTCCTGCAGGTCCGGCGGCGGGCCGTCGAAGACGATCTCGCCCTGCGACATGCCGACGATGCGCTGCGCGAAACGGCGCGCCAGATCGACATTGTGGATGTTGACGATGACCGGGATGCCGCGGGCGCGGGCGAGGCCCGCCAGCAGATCCATGATCTCGACCGAGGTCTTGGGGTCGAGCGACGAGGTCGGCTCGTCGGCGAGGACCAGTTCCGGGTCCTGCATGATCGCCCGTGCGATGCCCACGCGCTGGCGCTGTCCGCCCGACAGCGCGTCGGCGCGCCGCGTCGCGAACTCGCCGAGACCGACCGAGTCGAGCAGCTCGAAGGCGCGCGCGACGTCCGCCGGCGGGAAGCGCCGCAGCCAGGCGCGCCAGACCGGCACATAGCCAAGCCGGCCGCAGAGCAGGTTCTCGATCACCGAGAGCCGCTCGACCAGGTTGTATTCCTGGAACACCATCCCGATCCGACGCCGCGCCTCGCGCAGCGCGCGGCCGCGCAGCCGGGCGAGATCCTGCCCGCCGAACAGGATCTCGCCTGCCGTGGGATCGACGAGCCGGTTGATGCAGCGGATCAGCGTCGACTTGCCGGTGCCCGACGGACCGATGATAGCCGTCATGCCGGTCCCGCCGATTTCCAGCGAGACGTCGCGCAGTACCGGGACGCCGGCCCGGTACTCCTTGCGCAGGCCGCGGATGGCGAGGGCAGCAGTCATTGCTTCGGCGGCGTCTGCTGCTGCTGCTGCTGTTGCTGCTGGGCGCGCTGCGCGGCCGCATCGGCCTCGCGCTTGGCGACCGCATCGTAGGCGGCGCGGTTGTAGGGCGTGCCCGACTTCTCGGCGACCTCGCGGATCGGCCTCCACGTCTCCTTGTAGGTCATCGGCAGGAAGCGGTCCTCGCCCTGGTATTCCTTCTTGATCTCCTCGGTGAAGGCGAAGTTGAGGAAGCATTCCCGGATCTTCGCCTGCAGCTCGGGCTTCAGGTCGTGGGCCATCGAATAGGACGAGGTCGGGAAGACGTCGCTCTTCCAGATGATGCGGAACTGCTCGGCCTTCACCTGGCCGCGCGCGGTCATGCGGTCGAAGATGTCCGAGGCGACCGGCGCCATGTCGTAGTCGCCGAGCGACACGCCCAGGATCGACTTGTCGTGTCCGCCGGACATCAGCGGCCGGTAGTCCTCGTCGGGCTTGAGGCCGTTGTCGGGGAACAGCACGCGCGGCGCAAGATTGCCCGAGTTGGAAGACGGCGAGACATGCGCGACCTTGCGGCCCTTGAGATCGGCCAGCGTCCGGAAGGGCGAGTCGGCCTTGACGATGGCGTAGAGCTGGTACCCGGCGGGTCCGCGCTCGGAGCCGACCACCACGAAGGGCACCGCGCCGGCCAGATTGACCGCGAAGCCGACGGCACCGGTCGCCAGCAGGGCGATGTGCAGGCGGCCGGCGCGGAACGCCTCGATCTGCGCGGTGTTGGACTGCACCGGGAAATAGACCATGCGCTTGCCGGTGCAGCGGCCCAGATGATCCATCAGCGGCCCGTAGACATGCTGGTAGACCGCCGGGTTCTCGGTCGGCGAATAGGCGAAGATCAGCGCCGACGGATCCTTGTGCCGCGCCGGGTCGCGCGGCAGGTCGGCGACCAGGTCGCCGTCGGCGTCGCAATAGAGCGTGTCGAGCTGGCCGCGATTGGGGCAGGTGTCCTGGGCTGCGGCCGGCGGGACGGCCCAGAGCAGGCAGAGGGCGGCGAAGGCCGCCGCGTGCAGGCTACGGTTCATCGGGCGTCTCCTGTCGTGTCGTTGCCGCGGGCCGTCACTTGGCCGGGGGTTGCTGTTGCTGTTGCTGCTGCTGGCGCTGCTGCTGCGCGCGCGCCGCGGCCTCGGCCTCGCGCTTGGCCTCCGCCTCGAAGGCGGCCCTGTTGTAGGGGGTGCCGGATTTCTCGGCGACGTCGCGCACCACCGCCCAGTCCTTCTGGTAGGAGATCGGGAAGAAGCGGTCGTCGCCGTTGAACTCCTTCTGCATCTCCGCCGGGAAGCGGAAGGCGTAGAAGCAGTCCTTGAGTTTCTTCGCCAGTTCCGGCTTCAGGTCATGGGCATGGGCGAAGGACGAGGTCGGGAAGACCGGGCTGCGATAGATCTCGCGGAATTCCGCCGCCTTGATCGTGCCGCGCGTCGCCATGCGCTCGAACACGTCCGAGGCGACCGCTGCCATGTCGTAGTCGCCCGAGGCGACGCCCAGGATCGACTTGTCGTGGCCGCCGGACATCAGCGGCCGGTAGTCGGTGTCGGGCCGCAATCCCTGGTCGGGGAAGAGGACGCGCGGCGCCAGATTGCCGGAATTCGACGAGGGCGAGGTATGCGCGACCTTGCGGTCCTTGAGATCGGCGAGCTTCTGGAACGGGCTCGACGCCTTGACGACCGCGAGCAGGTTGTAGCCGCGCACCGCGTCGGCCGTGCCCTTGGCCGCGAAGGGCACGGCGCCGGCCATGTTCACCGCGAAGCCGGTCGGGCCGGTCGAGAAGCCGGCGAAATGCAGGCGGCCCGAGCGCATCGCCTCGATCTGGGCCGAGTTCGACTGCACCGCGAAATAGACGATGCGCTTGCCCACGCATTGCCCCAGATGATCGGTGAAGGGCTTGAAGATGTTGGCGTAGACCGCGGGATCCTCGACCGGCGTATAGGCCCAGACCAGGGTCGAGGGATCGCGCTGCCGCGCCGTGTCCCTGGGCACGTCGGCGACCAGGTCGCCGTCGGCGTCGCAGTAGAGCGTGTCGAGCTGGCCGCGATTGGGGCAATTGTCCTGGGCGGCGGCGGGCTGCGCCGCGACGGCGACCAGGGTTGCGAGCGCGACGGCGATTGCGCCGGTTCTGGCATTGGCCACGAGCATGACGTTCTCCCTCTGGCGGGGGCGCTCGCTTCGGC
>JBIKXN010000350.1:0-4399 GCA_044355765.1 Alphaproteobacteria bacterium | reverse complement strand
GCTGCAGACGCGGATCGAGGCGCTGCGCGCAGCGGCCGGCGCGCTCGGCCTGGACGCGGTCGAGAGCGAACGCGGCGTCGTGCTCGCGGCGCCGCCGAGCGGCGGCGCGCCGCGCGCCGATCCCGCCGCCGCGCGGCGGCTGGCCGAAGAGGCGGACGCGATCAACCGCTGGGCGGTTGAGCAGCAGACCGCCCTGGAGGCCTGGCGCGACGGCTTGGCGCGCCAGCTCGCCGAGCAGACCACCGGCGCGCTGCTCGACGAGGTGGTGGGTGCGTTCCACGGCGATCCGGGGCTCGCGCGCTGGATCACCGAGATGCGCGTCGACCTGATCGCGCGCGTGCCGCTGCTGCTCGCCACGCCGGCCGAAGAGATGGCGGCGGCGTTCGAGGCGATGCGGCGGCGCTACGCGGTGAACGTCCTGGTCGATGCCGCCGACGCCGTCGGCCCGCCGGTCGTCGTCGACCCGAACCCGACCTGCGAGAGCGTGTTCGGCCGCATCGACTACCGCCAGGAACAGGGCGCGCTGTCGACCGACTTCACGCTGGTGCGCGCCGGCAGCCTGCACCGCGCCAATGGCGGCGTGCTGGTGCTGCGCGCCGAGGCCGTGGCGGCCGATGGCGAGCTGTGGACGGCGCTCAAGGCGGCGCTGCGCGACCGCGAGATCCGCATCGAGGAACGCCATCGCAGCGGCGGACCGCCGATGGCCTCGGCGCCGCAGCCCGGGCCGGTGCCGCTCGACGCCAAGATCGTCCTGATCGGGCATCCCCGCTGGTACGAGGTCTTCTTCGGCGGCGATCCCGACTTCGTCACCCACTTCAAGATCCGCGCCGAGATCGATCCCGACCTGGCCGCGACGCCCGAGCAGCTCGCCATCTATGCCGGCCTGATCCGCCGCATGGCCGCGCGCCGCGGCGACGACGCGCTCGGCGACGCAGCCGTCGCGCGACTGCTCGCCATCGCCGCGCGCTGGGCGGACGACCGCACGCGGCTCTCGGCGCGGTTCGAGCTGATCGAGGACCTGATCGCGGAGGCCGCCTGCCTCGCGCGCGGCGGGGCGATCGACGCCGCCGCGATCGACCAGGCTGTCGCGCAACGTCGGCGGCGCAACGCGCGCCTCGAGGACAAGATCCACGAGGCGATCGCCCAGGGCCATGTCCTGATCGACGTCGCCGGCGCCGCGGTCGGCCAGATCAACGCGCTGACCGTGCGCGAGGCCGGGGACCACAGCTTCGGCGCGCCCAGCCGCATCACCGCGCGCGCGGCGATGGGGCGTCGCGGCATCATCAACATCGAACGCGACGTGGCGCTCGGCGGGCCGATCCAGCAGAAAGGCGCGATGGTCATCCAGGGATGGCTGATGGGGCGCTTCGCGCGCCGCATGCCGCTGTCCTTCACCTGCTCGGTCACGTTCGAGCAGAGCTATGGCGGCGTCGAGGGCGACAGCGCCTCGCTCGCCGAACTGCTCGCCATCCTGTCCGAACTCGCGGACGTGCCGCTGCGCCAGGATCTGGCGATCACCGGGTCGGTCAACCAGCGCGGCCAGGCGCAGCCCATCGGCGGCGCACGGCACAAGATCGAGGGCTTCTTCCGCGCTTGCACGGACCGTGGCGCGCTGACCGGTACGCAGGGCGTCGTGCTGCCGGCGGCTAACGCGCGCAATCTCGTGCTGCGCGACGAGGTCGCCGCCGCGGTCGCGCAGGGCCGGTTCCATGTCTGGACGGTGGAGACGATCGAGGACGCGATCGGCCTCTTCACCGGGATGGAGGCGGGCAGCCCCGACCCGCAAGGCGGCTATCCGGCCGGCACGCTGCTCGGACGGGTCCAGGCGACGCTCGAGGAATTCGATCGCCGGCTGGCAGCGCGTCCGGTCTAGGATCGCCGCGTCCACTGCTGAACCGGAAAGGATACGCGAATGCTTCTCGTCGGCATGCTCGACAGCCCCTATGTCCGCCGCGCCGCGATCGCGGGCACGCTGCTCGGGCTCGACTTCGAACACCGGTCGATCTCGGTGTTCCGGCACATGGACCGTTTCGCCGCGATCAATCCGCTGTGCAAGGCGCCGAGCCTGGTCGCCGACGACGGCACCGTCCTGATGGAATCCGAACTCGTCATCGCGCATCTCGAGGATGTCGCGGGGCGCAGCCTGCGCCCGCGCGATCCCGCGGCGCGTCTCGCCGATCTGCGCGCCACGGGCCTGGCGCTCGTCACCTGCGAGAAGGCGATCGCGATCGAGTACGAGCGCAAGCGGCCGGCGGAGATCCGCCACGCGCCCTGGCTCGACCGCGTTCTCGACCAGTTGCGCACCGCGCTCGCGGCGCTCGACGCGATCGCCGCGCGCGACTGGGCCGGTCCGGCGCCGCCGATGACGCATGGCGCGATCGGCGCCGCCGTCGCCTGGGGCTTCATCCGCTTCGTGGTGCCCGACACGATGGATCCCGACCGCTTCCCCGCGCTGCGCGATCATGCCGCGCGCTGCGAGGCGACGCCCGCCTTCCGCCACTGGCCGATCGACCGCGAGGCGCCCTGACGCCGCACGTGTCGGTTGCGCGCGCATGACGTGGATCGCTAGCCTCGGAGGCCAACGCGAGGATCAGGATCATGGCGACAGAGGTCTATTCCTGCCGCGACGGGCAGGAGATCAAGCAAGGCAGGCTCGACTTCGCCGAGATCGAAAACCGTTCCGCCGCCGAGGCGGATGCGCGTCGACGCTGCGCGCAGGATCCGACCCTGAAGCGGGTGGTCTATTATCGGATCGATTCCGGCGGCGGATCCAAGCTGCTGCTGTCCTACGAAAACCCGAATTGCCTGGCGAACGTCAGGAAGACGCGCGCCGGTACGTCCCGGACCAGGCCGTCGCGCGAGGCCGAGACGCAGACCAAGACGCAGCCGGCCGCCAAGCCTGGCCTGATCGCTCGGATCAAGGGCGCCTTCGGCCTGTCCTGAATCCGCGCGCGACCTGCTCCCCCAAGAGCGGCGACGGCGCCCGGATTACGACCAGCCCCGCGAAGTAACCGAGGCTCCGGCCTCGCTTTCAACGATCCCGCGATGCGAGCAGCGCCCCGGAGGCGGCGCATCGCTGCAGGCCGGCAAGCCATGCGCCATGGGGGTTCGCGCGCGGGCGGCGCGGCGGCGGCGGATGCGAGTACCATTAAGCGAGCTTTTGCTCGTATACAGGGCGCATCGCAATCCCGCTCCGGAGGACGCCATGAACAGCCTTGCAGATCCGCGCATCGCCGCCACTCTCGCCGAACTGCACCGCGCCGCCCGCCGCGACACCTGGGTCTTCCTGCGGGCGCTGCCCGCGGCCGCGCTTGGCCTGCTGCGCGGCCGAGGCGTGGTCGAATCCGCCAAACCCTATCTGCGTGACGCCTTCATCCCGATCGACGCGGCGCAGGGTCGCGCGCTCTACCAGCTGGCGCGCGCATGCGGCGCGCGCCGGATCGTCGAGTTCGGCGCCTCTTTCGGAATCTCGACGATCTATCTGGCCGCCGCGGTGCGCGACAATGGCGGTGGCCAGGTGATCACCACGGAGATGGAACCGGGGAAGGTCGTCCGCGCGCGGCGGAACTATGCCGCGGCCGGCGTCGACGGCGAGATCGAGCTGCGCGCGGGCGACGCGCTCCAGACGCTGCGCGACCTCGACGGCCCGGTGGACCTGCTCTTCCTCGACGGCTGGAAGGAGGCCTGCCTGCCGGTGCTGCGACTGCTCGAGCCGCGGCTGCCGCGCGGCGCCTGCGTGCTGTGCGACGACATGAAGCCGTTCCGCAGGACGCTGCGGCCCTATGTCGAGCATGTGCGCGGCGATCACGGGCGCTATGCGTCGATCGAGCTGCCACTGGGCGATGGCCTGGAATTCTCGGTGGTGGTCTGAGCTCGGACCTCGCCTGCGGCGGGACGGGGAGGGAGCCCGGACACGACCGGCCCCGGGAAGCGATCCAGGCCCCGTCCCGGCTCTGGCGCGGTCACGGAGCCGGCGTCACGACGCGGATCCGGGACTGGGCGCTGGCGCCGGTTTCGTCGCGCACGACGAGGCGCAGGAAACCCTCGCCGTCGGGCGTGACGCTGCGCGCGTCGCTGCGCGCGGCCGCGCCCAGCGGCTGGCCGTCGACGATCCAGGACAGGCGGCCGCGGCCGCCTTCGGCCTTGAGCGCCAGCGGCACCAGCTCGCCGTCGATACGCTCCAGCTCGACCGTGGCGCCGTCGGGCGGGAAGAGGATGGCGAGCGGGCGCGCGCCATCGTCCCAGGGCCGGTCCTCGGCGCCGCGCGCGACCAGCCGCGCGAGGCCCGGCGGCGGCGGGGCTGGTCGCGACACGCTCTCCGGCGCCACCTCCTGCGGCAGCAGATCGAACGCCTTGAACAGGATCGGCGCCGCGGCGCTGCGCCCGTACTGGCCGGGGC
>JBIKXN010000349.1:0-4403 GCA_044355765.1 Alphaproteobacteria bacterium | reverse complement strand
ATCTCGATGACGTCCGGCGGCGGTGCCTGGGACAACGCCAAGAAGTACATCGAGGAAGGCCACTACGGCGGGAAGGGCTCGGACGCGCACAAGGCTGCCGTGACCGGCGACACGGTCGGCGATCCGTACAAGGACACCGCCGGCCCGGCCGTCAACCCGATGATCAAGATCATCAACATCGTGGCTCTGCTGCTGCTGGCGATGCTGGCCACCGGCCACTGAGCCGACGCGCAAGCGTCTGACGGGGCCCGGCCGCGGCGACACAGCCGCGGCCGGGCCTTCGTCTTTCAGGCGAAGATCACGCCGGCGCCGCCCTTAGCGGCGCGAACCCGGCGGAAGATTGGTGCTGCCCGGCACCGGCGCGCTCGAGCGGTTGAAGCGGCCGACATTGCCTACCAGCTGCTCGAGGAAGTTGAGTTCCTTGCCCGGCGACGGCGTGACGCGCGCCAGATGGCTGACCAGCCTCCCGTCGGCGAAATCCAGCTTGCGTATGTCGGCGACGACGCCGCGCGCGTCGAAGACGATGGCGACGACCTGCTGATCGAGCACTTTCGGCTGGAAGAAAGGGCTCGAGACGGTGCGTCGGCTGATATAGAGCCAGGTTTCGTCGCCGAACGGCGTCGTGGTCGAGGGCGTACCGAGCAGTTCGCGGACGTCGTCGCGTTGCTGGAGGCCGACCTGGATCTGCTCCAGGCTGGCGTCGTCGGGGACGAATCCGCGGATGTCCACCGTCGACTGGCACCCCGCGACCGCGATCCCGGCCGCAAGGGCGAGCGATGCCGCCAGCCGGGGCATCGGGCGTGCACGCGAGGTATCGGGCATCTGGCTCGGTCCCTTCATGGAACGTTGAACGCCCGCAGGGGCGCGGCGCCGCGCACTGGCGCGGACGCGGTCCAGACCTAGTTCGCACCGCGTCGCCGGCACTGTCAATTCCGTCATTCCTCTTGCCGAACCCCCGCCACGGCACGATGTTCGCAGCCATGTTCGAGCGCATATCCGGTCTCTTCTCCCGCGACGGAAGCGCCCGGCGGCGGCGCGCTGCAGACCTCTACGCGGCCATCGCCCTTCAGGCCCGCGCCGCGGAGCCTTTTCGCGACCTGGAGGTCCCCGACACGCTGGACGGTCGTTTCGATTCGATCTGCCTTCACGCATTCCTGGTGATCCGGCGGCTGGGGCGCGAGGGCGAGCCCGGAGCGGCGCTCGCGCGCGACCTCTATGACGCGCTGTTCGCCGACATGGACCGCGGACTGCGCGAAATGGGGGTGGGCGACCTCGGCATCGCGCGCCGCGTCCGGCAGATGGCCGAGGCGCTGATGGGACGGGTCAAGGCCTACGACGCCAGCCTCGAGTCCGGGGACGGGACGGCGCTGGAGGCGGCGCTGCGCCGCAATCTTTACGGCACCACCGAGACGGTCCGGCCGCAGACGCTGGCGGCGATGGCGCGCTATGTCCGCGCCTGCGACGCCGCGCTGGCGGCGCAATCCATCGACGCGATGTCGAGCGCCGGGCCTGCCTTCGCCGCATGGGAGACATGCTGATGTCCGGCGATGCCCCGCCCAACGAATTCTCGCGGATCCTGGCGCTGGACCCGCGTCGCGGCGCGATCCGGATCGATGTGGCGGCCGATCCGCAGGAACGCGCCGCGCTTGCCGAGCGCTTCGGTCTGCAGGCCATCGAGGCGCTTTCTGCCGCGGTTCAGATCCGGCAGCGTCCGGGGCAGCGCTGGCGCCTGGCGGCGACCCTGCAGGCGCGCGTGGTGCAGACCTGCGTGGTGACGCTGGAAGCCGTCGCGCAGGGCGTCGAGGACCGGATCGTGCTCGATTTCGCGGCGGTGCAACCGAAGGACGCGCCTGATCTCGACCTGTCGGACGAGGACGCCGAGCCGCTGCCCGATGATGGCCGCATCGATGTCGGGGAGATCGTGGCGCAGCACCTGTATCTTGCATTGGACCCGTTCCCGCGCGCTCCCGGCGCCGCCTGGCCGGCAGACGCCACCGACGCCGCGCAAGATGCGCCGGCCGCTCCCCAAGGACGCGATGTGCCAGCCCAAGAGCGGCGACCGTCTCCGTTCGCGGCGCTGGCGGCGCGGGGCGGGCGGGGCTCGGGTCAGGGCTCAGGGGAGACTTGAGCGCCAGCGAGAACTTGTCTAAACATCCCCCGCGCCCGTATCCTTGCGGGCTTCGCATCACAGAACGAGGATCGCCGCCGCCGGTCTCGATGTCCGGCCGCGCGAGGAGTTGAGTGCCATGGCCGTCCCCAAGAAGAAAGTGTCGCCGTCCCGTCGCAACATGCGGCGCGCCCATGAGGCGTTGCAGGCATCGGCCTATGTCGAATGCCAGAATTGCGGCGAGTTGAAGCGTCCGCACCATGTCTGCGGCGCCTGCGGCTATTACGACGGCCGCGAGGTCACGGCGGCCAAGGCTGGCTGACGCGGCGCATCGTCGGCACTCGCTCGGCACCCGCGAGACCGCGAGGGCCTGGTGAGCGGACGCAGGCTGATATCCCTGGATGCGATGGGCGGCGACAAGGCGCCCGGGGTCGTCGTCGATGGCGCAGCCCTGGCGCTCGAACGCCACCCTGACCTGCGTTTCCTGATCTTCGGGGACGAGGCTCGGGTCGCGCCGCTGCTGGCGACGCGCCCGAAACTTTCCGCCGCCGTCGAACTGCGTCACACGGCGGACTGGATCGCGAGCGATGCGAAGCCGTCCGCCGCACTGCGCGGCGGCCGCAATTCGTCCATGCGCCTGGCGATCGACGCGGTGCGCGCCGGCGAGGCTGACGGGGTCGTGTCGGCCGGGAACACGGGCGCGCTTATGGCGCTCGCGAAATTCGTCCTGCGCACGCTGGGCTCCATCGACCGTCCCGCGATCGCGTCGTTCTTTCCCACCCAGCGCGGCGAGAGCGTCATGCTGGATCTGGGGGCCAATGTCGAATGCGGGGCCGACAATCTCGTTCAGTTCGCGGTGATGGGCGAGGCCTTCGCGCGGACCGTGCTGGGCGTTCGCCAGCCCACGATCGGGGTCCTGAACGTCGGCTCCGAGGAGATGAAGGGGCACGACGAGGTGCGCGCGGCGGCCGCGACGCTGCGCGCGGGCCGGCTGGCGCCCCAGTTCCACGGTTTCATCGAGGGTAACGACATCACCGAGGGCACGACCGACGTCGTCGTGACCGACGGCTTCACCGGCAATGTCGCGCTGAAGACCGCCGAGGGGACCGCGCGCCTGTACAGTTCGTTCCTGCGCGGTGCGTTCGCCTCGTCGCTGGCCGCCAAGCTGGGCTACCTGCTGGCGCGGCATGCGCTGGCGAAGCTGCGCGAACGCACCGATCCGCGGCGCTACAACGGCGCGATGTTCCTTGGCCTCAACGGCGTCGTGGTCAAGAGCCATGGCGGCACCGACGCCGTCGGCTTCGCGAACGCCATCGGCGTGGCGGCCGACATGATCGCCAACGCCATCAACGCGCGGATCAGCCAGGAACTCGCCCTGCTCGGTGCGCCGCCTGCAGGCGACCAGGCCGCGTCATGACGGGTTCGGTGTCGAACCGGCGCTCGCGCATCCTCGGCTGCGGCGGCTATCTGCCCGCGCGCATCGTCGCCAATGCGGAGATCGAGGCGACCCTCGACACCAGCGACGCCTGGATCCGGGAGCGTACCGGCATCCGCCAGCGCCATATCGCCGCCGACGGCGAAAAGACGTCCGACCTCGCGATCGCCGCTGCGCGCGCGGCGCTCGCCGATGCCGGCATCGAGGCCGCCGGAATCGACCTGATCGTGCTCGCCACCACCACGCCCGACGAGACATTTCCCGCCACCGCGTTGCGCGTGCAGGCCGAACTCGGCTGCCACGGCGCAATCGCCTTCGACATCCAGGCGGTCTGCAGCGGGTTCGTCTATGCGCTGGCGGTCGCCGACAATTTCCTGCGCGTCGGCCAGGCCCGCCGGGCCCTGGTCGTCGGCGCCGAGACGTTCAGCCGGATCCTCGACTGGAGCGATCGCGGAACGGCGGTTCTCTTCGGCGACGGTGCCGGCGCCGTCGTTCTCGTCGCGGAGGAAGGCACCGACGGGCAGCCGCCCGCGCGTGGCATCCTGTCGACCCACCTGCACGCCGATGGCCGGTTTCACGACGCGCTCTTCGCCGATGGCGGGCCGTCGTCGACCCCCGGAAGGGTCGGGCATGTACGCATGAATGGCCGCGAGGTTTTCCGCCACGCCGTTGAGAAGCTGTCAGCGGTCGTCGACGAGGCGCTGAGCGCCAATGGATTGTCCGCCTCGGATATCGACTGGCTGGTCCCCCACCAGGCCAACAAGCGCATCATCGACGGCATGGCGCGCAAGCTCGCCCTGCCACCTGAACGCGTGGTCACGACCGTCGATCGCCACGCCAACACGTCCGCGGCCTCGATCC
>JBIKXN010000348.1:0-4416 GCA_044355765.1 Alphaproteobacteria bacterium | reverse complement strand
CTGCGCGGGCATGCTGAAGCCATGCTCGATCGCCGTCTCGTCCTTTTCGCCGTCGCCGGCTCGGTCCTGCCGGCCGGCACCGGTCTTGCCCAGATGGCGCCGCGCGCGCCGAGTTTTCCCCGTTCCGAATTGACGATCCACGGTCAGGATGGCCGCGTCCACAGGTTCCAGGTCGAGGTCGCGGACACGGACGAGCGGCGCGCCTGGGGCCTGATGCACCGCGACGCGATGCCGCCCGATCACGGCATGATCTTCGACTTCAAGCGCGATCAGCCGGTCGCGATGTGGATGCGCAACACGCGCATCCCCCTCGATATGCTGTTCATCGACCGCGAGGGCAGGGTGGTCAAGATCCATGCCCGGGCGGTCCCGTTCGACGAGACGTCCATCCATTCGGACGTGCCCGTGCGCGGCGTCCTGGAACTCAATGGCGGGACGGCGGCGCGGCTTGGCCTCAAGCCGGGCGACGTCGTCCGCCATCCGGTCTTCCGCACCGGCGCCTGAGTGGCGTCGGACAGGGGCGACGGCCGTTCTTGCGGCGCTGGCTGCCTTCGCCTATACCCGCATCTGCCGATGTCGGGTCGCGGCCGTCGGAGCGTAGCTCAGCCTGGTAGAGCGCCAGCTTTGGGAGCTGGATGTCGCGAGTTCGAATCCCGCCGCTCCGACCAGACCTGCGCCGCCGATGTCGCGCGCCAAACAGTCCGTTGCCATCCAGAAGCCCGGAACCGCACCCATGGCCGCGCAAGCCCGTATCTTCAAGCCCGCCCGCTCCGCGATGCAGTCCGGCAAGGGCAAGACCAAGGCGTGGATCCTCGAATTCGAGCCGTCCGCCGCCAAGCGACCCGACCCGTTGATGGGCTGGGCCGGTTCGGCCGACACGGCCGGTCAGGTTCAGCTTGCCTTCGACACCCGCGAGGAGGCCGAGGCCTATGCGGTGCGGGTGGGGCTCGCGTATTCCATAGTCGCGCCGAACCAGCCGAGCCTGAAGCTGCGCGCCTATGCGGACAACTTCCGCTACGACCGCGTGCGTTGATCCATGGGCGCCCTTAGCTCAGCCGGATAGAGCAACAGCCTTCTAAGCTGTAGGTCGCTGGTTCGAATCCAGCAGGGCGCGCCATGCACCATCTTCCGTCCGTCCAGCCGATCGATGCCGCGGGGGATGCCGCCGGCCTGTTTCTGGCGCTGTTCCTGACCGGTCTGGCCGGCAGCTTCACCCATTGCGCCGCCATGTGCGGCCCCTTCGTCATCGCCCAGATCGGCGCAGGGCTGGAGCGCGACGCGACGCGCGGGTTGCCCTATGGAACGCTTGCGCGTCTCCGCGGGGCTGCCCTGCTTCCCTATCACCTCGGCCGCGCGACGACCTATGCCGCGCTGGGCGCCGCCGCATCGGGCATGGTCGGGTTCCTTGCCAACGCAGCCGTGTATCGGGCGCTCGCCGCCCTGCTGCTGACGCTGGCGGCCGCGGCGATGCTGCTGCAGGCGCTGGGGCGCGGGCTCGGCATCGTCGAACGCCTGCTCGCCGGGGTCGCGCCGACCCGGCCGCCGGCGCTCGCACGTGCATTTCTGACGGATCCGTCGGGCTGGCGCGGCTACGTCCTCGGCGTGCTGCTCGGCTTCCTGCCCTGCGCGATGGTCTATGCGGCGCTGGCCGCCGCGGCAGCGGCCGGAGACCCGCTGCGCGGCGCGCTGGCGATGGCGGCGTTCGCGGCCGGCACCGTGCCGGGGCTCGCCGGGGTCGGCTGGGCCGGGGCATTGTTCGGACGACGCTGGCGGCGACCGACGGCGATCCTGGCTCCGGTCGCGCTGCTCGCCTCCTCGGCGCTGCTGCTGGCGACGGCGTGGCGGCTGGTCGGCTGAGCGCGGCACTCACCCGTCGGTGACGACGACGTCCCGATAGGCGTGCCATGTCGCGTGTCCGATCAGCGGCATCGCGACGACGAGCCCGACGAACAGCGTCGCCATCCCGACCGCGGTGAAGACCACGATCAGGGCCGCCCAGAGCGCCATCGGACGCCAGTTGCGTCCGACGGCGGCGACGCTGGTGACCATCGCCAGCATGACGTTTGTGTCGCGATCGATCAGCATCGGGATCGAGAAGGCGGAAATCGAGAAGGCCACGATCGCGAGCCCCAGTCCGACGACGCTTCCGGTCGCCAGGAAGGGCAGGCTGATCGGCGAAAAGAAGATCGTGTCGATGATCGTTCCCCAGGATGGGTGTGTGCGGTCGAAGAACAGGGCGAAGAGCAGTGTCGCGATCCGGACCCAGGCGAGGTGCAGCATCATCAGCGCCAGACCGAGCAGCGCGATCTGCGCGCGGTTGCGACCCACGGCGCCCAGCGCGGCACGCAGCGACACCTCTTCGCCCGCGGCGAGGCGGCGGCTGGTGTCGTAGAGACCGACCGCGACGAGCGGTGCCACGAGGAAGAAGCCGGCCGCCATCGGCAGCAGAAGATAGACTGTCTCGAGGAGGAACAGGACGCCGGCCAGCGCGAGGCTGGCGCCCGCGATGACGGCGCCATAGGCGAGGCTGACCTGCGGCGCGGCGACGAGGTCGTTCCAGCCCTTGGCCAGCCAGACCCAGGGGCGGTCGATCTCGACCTGTCGTATGCGCGGGGACGGGACGTCGAAGACCGCTTGCGTCGGCTGCATGCCGGCTCTCCTCGCTCTCGCTGTTGCGACAGCCCGATAGTCTCTGCGACATCCGCCGTCGCGGTTATGCGACATCCCGTCGCTGCGACGAACGCGCACAGACACAAAGTGTCGCATGGGCAGAAGCCGCGCGATCCAGCCTATTGCGCGCCGACGCGATGGAGTCCCGGCCGCGGCGTCGCGGGCCGGAACCCGAGACGGGGGTTCGCATGAACGATACGACGATCGCAAGGCCGGCCGCTGCCGGCGCGGCACCGGCCTATACGGACGAGGTGACGCGCGCCTTCATGGTCATGACGATCTTCTGGGGCGTGGTCGGCTTCACCGTCGGGCTCGTGATCGCCCTGCAGATGGTGTTCCCGGCCCTCAATCTCGATCTCGAATGGACGACGTTCGGACGGCTGAGGCCGCTCCATACCTCGGCGGTGATCTTCGCCTTCGGCGGCACCGCGCTGATCGGGACGTCGCTGCACATCGTGCAGCGCACCTGCCGCGCGCGGCTCTTCGGCGGCGCGCCGCTCGGCTGGTTCGTCTTCTTCGGCTACCAGTTCTTCATCCTGATTGCCGCGACCGGCTATGTGCTCGGGATCACCCAGAGCAAGGAATACGCGGAGCCCGAATGGTACGCGGATCTCTGGCTGACCATCGTCTGGGTCGCCTACCTCATCGCGTTCCTCGGCACGGTCCTCAAGCGCGAAGAGCCGCATATCTACGTCGCGAACTGGTTCCTGCTCGCGTTCATCCTGACGATCGCCGTGCTGCACATCGTCAACAACACGGCGATCCCCGTCTCGCCCTTCGGCGCCAAGAGCTACTCCGCCTATTCCGGCGTCCAGGATGCGATGATCCAGTGGTGGTACGGGCACAACGCGGTCGGCTTCTTCCTGACCGCCGGCTTCCTCGGGATGATGTACTACATCATCCCCAAGCAGGCCGATCGCCCGGTCTATTCGTACCGGCTCTCGATCATCCATTTCTGGGCCCTGGTCTTCCTCTACATCTGGGCCGGACCGCATCACCTGCACTATACGGCGCTGCCGGACTGGGCGCAGACGCTGGGCATGGTGTTCTCGATCATGCTCTGGATGCCGAGCTGGGGCGGCATGATCAACGGGATCATGACCCTCGCCGGTGCGTGGGACAAGCTGCGCACCGATCCAGGGCTGCGCTTCTCGGTCACCGCGGTCGGCTTCTACGGCATGTCGACCTTCGAAGGTCCGGTGATGTCGATCAAGGCCGTCAACGCCCTCAGCCACTACACGGACTGGACGATCGGGCATGTCCATTCCGGAGCCCTGGGCTGGGTCGGCTTCATCGTCTTCGGCAATCTCTACTATCTCGTGCCGGTGCTGTGGCGCCGCGAGCGGCTCTACTCGACGCGGCTGGTGGCGTGGCATTTCTGGATCGCGACCCTCGGCATCGTGCTCTACATCACCGCGATGTGGGTCAGCGGCATCATGCAGGGCCTGATGTGGCGCGCCTACGACGAGCTCGGCTTCCTCCAGTACTCGTTCGTGGAGACCGTGGTCGCTATGCGTCCCTTCTACGCGATCCGGGCGCTGGGCGGTCTGCTCTACGTCGCCGGTTCCCTGATCATGGCCTACAACCTGTGGCGGACCATCCGCGGAGACGTGGCTTCCGAGAAGCTGCCCGCCGCGATGCCTTTCGCCGCGCGCGCGTGAGGTTGCTCCCATGTCCTTCCGTCACGAAGTCATCGAGAAGAACGTCGTCCTGCTGGCGATACTGACGCTGATCACGATCTCGGTC
>JBIKXN010000031.1:0-14479 GCA_044355765.1 Alphaproteobacteria bacterium | reverse complement strand
GCGCAGTCCCAGCTGCCCGCCGCGCTTGAGGATCTGCTCCAGCGCCGGGATCATCGCCTCGCCGCCTTCCAGGCCGAAGCGCTTCGTGCCGGTGTATTTCTTGTCGAGGAACTGCTCGAACCTCTCGGCCGCGGTCAGGCGCTCCAGGATCGCCTTCTTGCCCTTGGCGGTGAATTCCGTCTGGTTGCGGATCGACTCGATGCGTTCCTGGATCCAGGCCTTCTGCTCGGGATCCGACATGTGCATGAACTCGACGCCGATCGAGCCGCAATAGGTCGCGCGCAGGACCTGCATGATCTCGCCCAGCGTCGGGGTCTCCAGACCCAGCACGCCGTCGATGAAGATCCGTCTGTCCATGTCGGCGTCGGTGAAGCCGTAGGTCGCCGGCTCCAGCTCGGGATGCCGTTCGCGCGGCTTGAGGCCGAGCGGATCGAGCTGCGCCGCGAGATGGCCGCGGATGCGATAGGCGCGGATCAGCAT
Source organism: Alphaproteobacteria bacterium (assembly GCA_044355765.1). Classification (GTDB taxonomy): domain Bacteria; phylum Pseudomonadota; class Alphaproteobacteria; order CACIAM-22H2; family CACIAM-22H2; genus CAIOSQ01. Next base: position 13,999 of record JBIKXN010000031.1, on the reverse strand, counting down.
CAGCGCGCGCACCGAGTCGCGGGTGGCGGCGCGCACATCTTCGGCCGTGGCGCCGGGCTTCGCGGCCGGCGCGGGCGCGGCGGCGCCCTTCGCGCCGCGACGGGCAGGCGCCTCGGCCTCGACCGCGCCGATCACGGTGGCGCGCGGACCGCGCGCCCAGGACGGGCCGCGCAGCTCGCCGCCCAGCGCGGCGGCGTCCTCGGCGAGCCCGTCGAACACGGCGCGCCAGCTGGCGTCCACCGCGTTTGGATCGGCGAGCCAGCGCTCGTGGAGTTCGGCGATGATGGCGCCGTTGGCGCCGTTCAGGAAAGTGGCGAGGGTCTGGGTCATGGCACCGTTCACATTCGACGGCGCGCCGCGGCGCAGCGCGCAAACTCCGACCGCCGGCTGGTGATCGGGCGCCGGTCAGGCCCGTGTCTTCGGTCCGGAGGCAGGACCATCCGCGCTCCCGCCCCCCGGGAGAGCGCGGGCCGACGTCACCCCTGGAACGCCTCGAGCATCTTCGAGCCGAGCGCGGCGGGCGAATCCGCGACCCGGATCCCGGCGCTGCGCATCGCCTCGACCTTGAACTCGGCGGTGTCGTTGCCGCCCGAGATGACCGCTCCGGCATGGCCCATGCGGCGGCCCGGCGGCGCGGTGCGGCCGGCGATGAACCCGACCACGGGCTTCTTCGTCTTCGACGCCTTGAGGAACTCCGCGCCCCTGACCTCGGCGTCGCCGCCGATCTCGCCGATCATGATGATGCCCTGCGTCTCGGGATCGGCGAGGAACATCTCCAGGCAGTCGACGAAATTCGTGCCGTTGACCGGATCGCCGCCGATGCCGATGCAGGTCGTCTGGCCCAGCCCCGCGGCCGTCGTCTGCGCGACCGCCTCGTAGGTCAGCGTGCCCGAGCGCGACACGATGCCGATCCGGCCGCGCCGATGGATATGGCCCGGCATGATGCCGATCTTGCATTCGCCCGGCGTGATCACGCCCGGGCAGTTCGGCCCGATCAGCCTGGTCTTCGAGCCGCCCAGCGCGCGCTTCACGCGCACCATGTCGAGCACCGGGATGCCCTCGGTGATGCACACGACCAGCGGGATCTCGGCGTCGATCGCCTCGAGGATCGCGTCCGCCGCGAAGGGCGGCGGGACATAGATCACCGAGGCGTTGCAGCCCGTCTCGGCGCGGGCCGCCGCGACGGTGTCGAAGACCGGCAGGTCGAGATGCTTCGATCCGCCCTTCCCCGGCGTCACGCCGCCCACCATCTTCGTTCCGTAGGCGATCGCCTGCTCGGAATGGAAGGTGCCCTGCGCGCCGGTGAAGCCCTGGCAGATCACCTTGGTATTCTTGTCGACGAGGACGGCCATGGTTATGCGGCCTCCTTGACGGCCTTGACGATCTTTTCGGCGGCGTCCGCGAGGTTGTCCGCCGACAGGATCGGCAGGCCGGACTCCTTCATGATCTTCTTGCCGAGCTCGACATTCGTCCCTTCGAGCCGGACCACCAGCGGCACGTTGAGCGCCACCTCTCGGGCCGCGGCGACCACGCCCTCGGCGATCACGTCGCAGCGCATGATGCCGCCGAAGATGTTGACGAGGATGCCCTCGACGTTGGGATCCGACAGGATCAGCTTGAAGGCCGCGGTGACGCGCTCCTTCGTGGCGCCGCCGCCGACATCGAGGAAGTTCGCCGGCTCGCCGCCATAGAGCTTGATGATGTCCATCGTCGCCATGGCAAGGCCGGCGCCGTTGACCATGCAGCCGATATTGCCGTCGAGCTTGACGTAGTTGAGCTCGTGCTTGCCCGCCTCGAGCTCCATCGGGTCTTCCTCGTCGGTGTCGCGCAGTTCGGCGACGTCCTTGTGGCGGAAGAGCGCGTTGTCGTCGAAGTTCATCTTGGCATCGAGCGCGATCACCTCGCCCGCGCCGGTGACGACCAGCGGATTGACCTCGACCACCGAGGCATCGAGATCGACGAAGGCCTTGTACATCGCCTCGAGGAACCTGACCGCGGTGCCGATCTGCTTGCCGGAGAGGCCGAGACCGAAGGCGACGCGGCGCGCATGATGGCCCTGCAGCCCGGTCACCGGATCGATCGCGATCTTGACGATCTTCTCGGGATGCGTGGCGGCGACCTCCTCGATCGTCATGCCGCCCTCGGTGGAGGCGACGACGGTCACGCGCCCGGTGGCGCGGTCGACGAGCATCGAGAGGTACAGCTCGCGCTTGATGTCGCAGCCGTCCTCGACATAGAGGCGCTTGACCTCCTTGCCCTTCGGACCGGTCTGCTTGGTGACCAGCACCTTGCCCAGCATCGCCGCCGCGTTGGCCTTGACGTCGGCCACCGACTTGACGACCCGTACGCCGCCCTTGCCGCCGGGATCATGGGCGAAGCGGCCCGCGCCGCGTCCGCCGGCATGGATCTGCGACTTCACCACCCAGACCGGGCCGGGAAGCTGCTGCGCCGCCTTCTCCGCTTCGTCGGCCGTATAGGCGACGAAGCCCTTGGGAACCGCGACGCCGTAGCGCGCGAGGAGCTGCTTGGCCTGGTACTCGTGGATGTTCATCGGCTCACCCCCGGCGGCTCAGCCGCCCATCAGCTTCTTGGTCGCCTCGACCAGCCCCTTCACGGCGTTGACCGAGTGGTCGAACATCTTCTTCTCGTCGTCGGTCATCGCGATCTCGACGATCTTTTCGACGCCGCCCGCGCCGATGATCACCGGCACGCCGACATAGATCCCGCTGACGCCATACTGGCCGGTCAGGTAGGCCGCGCAGGGCAGCAGCCGCTTCTTGTCGCGCAGATAGCTCTCGGCCATCGCGATCGCCGAGGAGGCCGGGGCGTAGAAGGCCGAGCCGGTCTTGAGCAGATTGACGATCTCGGCGCCGCCGTCGCGGGTGCGCTGGACGATCTTGTCCAGGCGCTCCTGCGTGGTCCAGCCCATCTTGACCAGGTCGGGCAGCGGGATGCCGGCGACGGTCGAGTAGCGGACCAGCGGCACCATCGTGTCGCCATGGCCGCCGAGCACGAAGGCGGTCACGTCCTCGACCGAGACCTTGAACTCCTCGGCGAGGAAGTGGCGGAAGCGCGCGGAGTCGAGCACGCCGGCCATGCCGACGACCCGGTTGGCCGGGAAGCCCGTGACGTCCTTCATCACGCCGACCATCGCGTCGAGCGGGTTGGTGATGACGATGACGAAGGCATCCGGGGCGTTGGCCTTGATGCCCGCGCCGACGGCCTGCATGACCTTGGTGTTGATCCCGATCAGGTCGTCGCGGCTCATGCCGGGCTTGCGCGGCACGCCCGCGGTCACGATGACCACGTCGGCGCCTGCGATATCGGCGTAGTTCGAGGTGCCCTTGTAGGCGACGTCGAAGCCTTCCACCGGGGACGCCTCGGCGATGTCCAGGGACTTGCCCTTGGCGACGCCCTCGGCGTCGGGGATGTCGAGCAGGACGATGTCGCCCAGCTCCTTGACCCCGGCGAGGAGCGCCAGTGTGCCGCCGATCTGACCCGCGCCGACCAGCGCGATCTTGTTCCGAGCCATGCCGAATTCCTCGTTCTACGAAAGGCGCTTAACGGGTTCCCGTCGCGCCGGAGGGGGCAAAATCGAGCCGGGTTGTACCGCCGCGGGCCCGCCCCCGCAAGCGATCAGGCGGCGCGCGGTCAGCCCTGATGCCCGGCCGCCAGATAGGCGGCGCTCTGCATCTCGTGGAGCCGCGAGGCGGTGCGCCGGAACTCGGCCGCATGGTCGCCGGCCAGATGGAGCAAGTCGGGCGGCGCCGCGGCCGAGCAGACCAGCTTGGTCCGGTGCTCGTAGAGGGCGTCGATCAGGGTGACGAAGCGGCGGACCTCGTTGCGCCGCTCGGCCGTGAGTTCCGGCACGTCGTCGAGGACCAGCGTATGGAAGGCCCGGGCGAGCGCCAGGAAATCGGCCGGCCCCAGCGGCTGGCCGCAGAGTTCGGCGAAGGTGGCGCGCGCCACCCCCTTGGCGGTCCGGGACAGGCGCAGGATCCGCCCCTGGACCGCGATCTCGGCCGGCTCCGGCACCGCCCCGCCGGTCAGGTCGGCGAAGGCGCGGTCGAGCGCCCGGGTGGCCGTGGGCCCGGGCGGCGTGTGATAGACGCTCATGCCGCGGATCCGGTCGCGGCGATAATCGAGCCCGCCGCCGAGCTCCAGGATCTCCAGACGCTCCTCGAGCAAGGCGATAGCCGGCAGGAACCGCTCGCGCTGCAGCCCGCCTGCATAGAGGTCGCGCGGCGCGGTGTTGGACGTGGCGACCACCGTGACGGCGGCGTCGAACAGGCCCGCGAAGAGCCGGCCCAGGATCATGGCGTCGGCGATGTTGGTGACCTGGAATTCGTCGAAGCAGAGCAGCCGGGTCTCGGCCGCGATCTCGCGCGCCACCGGGCCGATGGCGTCGGCTTCAGCCTGGCGCTGGCGACGCCGATGCAGGCGCTCGTGGATCTCGAGCATGAAGGCGTGGAAATGGACGCGCCGGCTGGGGAGTTCCGCAGCTTCATGGAACAGGTCCATGAGCATCGACTTGCCGCGCCCCACGGGTCCATGGATGTAGAGACCACGCTGTCCGGCCGGGGCAGCGACGCGCGGACCGAGGCCAAGCCGGTCGCGCCAGCCAGGCTTGCGCGGGGATGGCGCGGCCGCGAGCGCCACGCGCAGAGCTTCGAGCCGGGCGACGACGCGCTCCTGCTCCGCATCGCCACGGATGCGGCCGGAAGCGACCAGATCGCGATAGCGGTCGTTCAGGGACACTCCGGCGCCGGTGGCGCCGCCGCTGGCGTCGGTCGGCATGCGCGCGCGCTCTCGGGCGCCGGCCGCCGGCGGGTCGCCCCGCCGGGCGACGGACGTCAGGCCGCCTTCTCGACGTCGTCGTCGCCCGCGACGTCCTCTTCCGCGTCTTCCTCGACCTCGGGGACGGTATCCTCGTCCTCGTCCTCGGCCACCTCTTCCGCCGCACCCGGAACGGCCACGGCCGCGACCGGCGCCGCAGGGCGCGCGCCGGCGTTGCGGAACAGGGCGTCGTTCAGACGGTTGCGCAGGGTCGGCGCGGGGAAGGCCCGGATCTCGGGGTTGAGCTTTTCCAGAACCTTCTCGCCGCCCGGCGTGATGCTGCCGCTGTCGAGAGTGCCGGTCGCCCAACCCTCGGCGAGGCAGCGCTTGAAGGCGGACTTGATGTGGTCGGGCGAGGCGCTGAACGACACGGCGGCTCCGCCATGGCGCTTGAGTGCCGTCAGGACCTTGGTCTCGAAGGCGCCAGGGGCGCGCTGCGCCGCCTTGCTCGGCTTGACCGGGGCGGCCGGCGCCTTGACGGCCGGCGCGGCGACTTCCGGCGCAAGCTTCCGAGCCGGGGGGTTCGCCGCCGCCTTCGAAGCCTGCGGCTTCGGCGCCGGGGCCCTGGCGGGTGCGGCCGTCTTGGCCGGGGCCGTCTTGGCCGGGGCGAGTTTGGCCGCCGGTGCCTTGGCGGGCGCGGATTTGACCGCCGGACGCTTGGCCGCGGGGGCCTTGGCCGGAGCGATCCTGGCCGCGGCCGACTTCCCGGAGGCGGCCTTGGGTTGCTTGGCGCCGGCCGCCGGGGCCTTGGGCTTGGCCGCCGGAGGCTTGGATTTCGGGGCGGCCGTCACCGGCCGCTTCACCGGCTTGGACGAAGCAGCCGGCTTGACGGGTTTCTTGGCCGAGGCGCGCTTTGCTGCCATTGTCGATTCCTGTCGCCCTGAAGGGGTACGGGGCGGTCTTATGAAGCAAATGCGACCGAACGTCAGCCCGAATCGACCGGGCGCGCGGCCGCCATAGCTGGAATTTCTTCCTGTCCGCATCAATTTCAAGCCCTGGCGGCACCATCCCGGCCCCCTAGGAGCGCCATGTTTTTCTCTCCCCGCAAGAAAACCGACCTGCCCGGCCCAGGCGAGGCCCTGCCCGGCCGTGCGACCGCGATGCCCGTTCCCGGTCGCCATCTGGTCCTGGGGACCCCGCTCCAGCCGCCTTTTCCCCCCGGCCACGCCCGGGCGATGTTCGGGCTGGGCTGTTTCTGGGGCGCCGAGCGCAAGTTCTGGCAGCAGGAGGGCGTCTTCACGACCGCCGTCGGCTACGCCGCCGGGATCACGCCCAACCCGACCTATGAAGAGGTCTGCTCGGGCATGACCGGCCATAACGAGGTGGTGCTGGTGGTCTACGACCCGGCGCGCATCGGCTACGACGCGTTGCTGCGCCTGTTCTGGGAAAGCCACGACCCGACCCAGGGCATGCGCCAGGGCAACGACGTCGGGACCCAGTACCGCTCCGGGATCTACTGCTTCGCGCCGGAACAGACCGCCGCCGCCACGGCCGCCCGCCAGGCCTATGCCGCAGCACTGGCCCGTCACGGCTTCGGCCCGATCACGACCGAGATCCTGGCGGCCCCGGCATTCTTCTACGCCGAGGCCTATCACCAGCAATATCTCGCCCGCAACCCGAACGGCTATTGCGGGCTGGGCGGCACCGGCGTCGCCTGTCCCGTCGGCGCCGGCGTCGCTGCCTGAACCTGCCCGTTCAGCGCGGCTGCGACGCGACGTCCTTCTCCCAGCGGGCGATCAGCCGGGTGCGCTCCGCCGAGGCGCCGTATTTCGCGAAGTCGTAGTCGATCAGCTTCATGTCGGCGAGGCGCGGCGCCTGCGCGGGCACCGTGGCGCGGGGATGCGATGGCGTCTGGTAGGATTTCGCGCGCGCCGCCAGGCTCTGCGCCTCTGGCGTCAGCGCGAATTCGTACCAGCGTCGTGCCGCGTCGGGATTGCGCGCGCCCTTGACGATCGACATCGAGCCGATCTCGTAGCCCGTGCCTTCGCAGGGGCTGACGACCTTGACCGGGAACCCTTCGATCGCCTCGGCGACGGCGTCGTGCAGGAACATGATCCCGAACAGCGTCTCGCCGCGCGCGGTGTTGCGCGCCGGCGCCGGACCCGAACGCGTGTACTGGCTGACATTGCGATGCAGCCGCTTCAGATAGTCGAAGCCGGCCTCCTCGCCGAAGAGCTGCACGAAGGTCGCCACCGCCGTGTAGGCGGTGCCCGAGGACGCGGGGTTCGACATCTGCACCTCCTCGCGCAGCTCCGGCGCGAGCAGATCCCTCCAGCAACTCGGGGCCGCCAGCTTCTTGCGCGCCAGCAATTCCGAGTTGTAGGCGATGCCCAGCGCGCCGGCGTAGATGCCCACCGTGCGGAATTGCGACTGTTCGGCCTGGCGGCGCGCCCAGGGCAGCAACTCCTCCAGCTTCGGCGAGCGATAGGCCTCGGTCAGGCCCAGCTCCGCCGCCTGCAGATGCGGGTCGCCCGTACCGCCCCACCAGACGTCGCCACGCGGGTTGGCCGCCTCGGCGCGCAGCTGGGCGAGTGTCTCGCCCGAGCCTTTCTGGGAGACGTTGGTGCGGATGCCGGTCTGCTTCTCGAACTCGACCGCCATCAGCTGGCACCAATCCGCCAGCACCGAGCAATAGACCGTCAGCGAGCCCTGCGCCGAGGCGCGTGCGCCCGGCAGCGCAAGCAAGAGCGCGGCCGCAGCCGCCAGGATCATCCGCATGTCTTCCTCCCGATCGATCGCCATGAAGGCGCCTTCGTCGCGGGAATGTAATTTGGATGACTTTCTTTTGAAACCCGCAGCAGTGGGCTCAGCGGCCCTCGACCAGCAGGCGCAGCTTGGCCACGGCGCTGGCCGGCGTCGTCAGGACGCGCGTGCGCAGATCCTCGGGCAGGGCCGCGGCCGCGCGCGCCATCGAGAACTGGGCGAGCAGGATCGCGTCCGCGCTGGCGAAACCGCGCACCGCCTCGCCGATCAGCGCGTCGTGGCGCGCGGCGTCGCCGGCCTGCAGCGCCGCCAACGCGCCGTCGACCACGCGCGTCATGATCGTCGGCACGACGCCCTCGGCGCGCGCCATCGTCTCGAGTTCGTGGGTCATCGACGGGATCGTGGCCGCGAAGGTCGCGAGCAGCGCGATCCGCCGCCCCGCGGCCAGAGCGCGCTCCAGCCCCGCCTCGTTGGGCTTTAGCACGGGCAGGCGCAGATCGGTCTTCACGGTGTCGATCGCGCTGCCGAAGGCGGAACAGGTGAACAGGATCCCGTCGGCGCCGGTCGCGCGGGCGTAGCGGCCCAGCGTCACGAAACGCTCGACGATGGAGTCCTCAATCACGCCGTGGCGCGCGGCGAGATCGGCCGAGAGCGAGTCGTCGAGCAGGTTGGCGACCCGCGCCGTCGGCCAGCCCTGCTCCATGGCCGCCATCGCCGGGGCGATCGAATCGCGCAGCGCGTGGATCAGGACGATGCGCGGCGCGATGGTCATGGCGAGCGCAATGACGGGGGCGGGGCGCGGGGCGCGGGCCGGCTCAGCGCCGCGCCACCATCAGCTTCTTGATCTCGGCGATCGCCTTAGCCGGGTTGAGGCCCTTCGGGCAGGTCTTGGTGCAGTTCATGATCGTGTGGCAGCGATAGAGGCGGAAAGGGTCCTCGAGCGCGTCGAGGCGCTCGCCCGTCGCCTCGTCGCGGCTGTCGGCGATCCAGCGATAGGCCTGCAGCAGCACGGCGGGACCGAGATAGCGGTCGCCGTTCCACCAGTAGCTCGGGCAGGACGTCGTGCAGGAGAAGCACAGGATGCATTCCCACATGCCATCCAGCTTCGCGCGCTCCTCCGGGCTCTGCAGACGCTCGCGGTCGGGCGGCGCGGAATCGCTCTTCAGCCAGGGCTCGACCAGGCGCAGCTGGGCATAGGCGTCGGTCAGGTCGGGCACCAGGTCCTTGATCACCGGCATGTGCGGCAGCGGATAGATCTTCACCTCGTCGCCGCATTCCTCGATCGACTTGGTGCAGGCCAGCGTGTTGGTGCCGGCGATGTTCATCGCGCAGGAGCCGCACACGCCCTCGCGGCAGGAACGCCGGAAGGTCAGGGTCGGGTCGATCTCGTTCTTGATCTTGATCAGCGCGTCCAGGACCATCGGCGCGCAGCTGTCCATGTCGACATGGTAGGTGTCGATGCGCGGGTTGGCGCCGGTGTCGGGGTCCCAGCGATAGACCTTGAACGTCTTGGTGCGGGTCGCGCCCGCGGGCCTGGGATGCTCCTTGCCCGCGACGACCCTGGAATTCTGCGGCAGCGTGAACTCGGCCATTTTCCTGTGTCCGTCGGTCGGAGGTTCAGTAGACGCGCGCCTTGGGCGGGAAGGCCTGGACCTCGTTGGTGAGCGAGGTCAGCACGACGTCGCGGTAGTCGATGGCGACCTTCCCCGCGCCGTCCATCCAGGCCAGCGTGTGCTTCATCCAGTTGACGTCGTCGCGCTCGGGATGGTCCTCGCGCGCATGCGCGCCGCGGCTTTCCTTGCGGTTGTTCGCGGAATGCAGCGTGACCACCGCCTGGGCGATCAGATTGTCGTATTCCAGCGTCTCGACGAGGTCGGAGTTCCAGACCAGCGAGCGGTCCGTGACGCCGATCCGGTCGCCGCGCGCGAACAGGTCGTCGACCTTGCGGCAGCCCTCCTCCAGGACATCGGCTGCGCGGAACACCGCGCAGTTGTTCTGCATCACGCGCTGCATCTCGCCGCGCAGCCGGGCCGTCGGTGCGTCGCCCTTGGCGTGGCGCAGGCGGTCGAAGCGCGCCAGCGCGGGATCGGCGGCGGATTCGGGCAGCGGCTTGTGCGCCTCGCCGGGCCGCGTCGTCTCGGCGGCGCGCTTCGCGGCCGCGCGTCCGAAGACGACCAGGTCGAGCAGCGAATTCGAGCCGAGGCGGTTGGCGCCGTGAACCGACACGCAGGCCGCCTCGCCGATCGCCATCAGCCCCGGCACCGTCTCCATCCGGCCGTTGCGCCGCGTGACGACCTCGCCGTGGTAGTTCGTCGGGATGCCACCCATGTTGTAGTGGACCGTGGGCAGGACCGGGATCGGCTCCTTGGTCACGTCGACCCCGGCGAAGATGCGCGCGGTCTCCGAGATGCCGGGCAGCCGCTCGTGCAGCAGCTTGGGGTCGAGATGCTCGAGATGCAGGTGGATATGGTCCTTGTTCGGGCCGACCCCGCGCCCCTCGCGGATCTCGATCGTCATCGAGCGCGAGACGACGTCGCGCGAGGCGAGATCCTTGGCCGACGGCGCGTAGCGCTCCATGAAGCGCTCGCCGTTCGAATTGGTCAGGTAGCCGCCCTCGCCGCGCGAGCCTTCGGTGATGAGGCAGCCCGCGCCGTAGATGCCGGTGGGGTGGAACTGGATGAACTCCATGTCCTGCAGCGGCAATCCGGCGCGCAGCACCATGGCGTTGCCGTCGCCCGTGCAGGTATGCGCCGAGGTCGCCGAGAAATAGGCGCGGCCGTAGCCGCCTGTCGCCAGCACGACCTTGTGCGCGCGGAAACGATGGATCGTGCCGTCGAGCAGGTTCCAGGCCATCACGCCGCGGCACGCGCCCTCGTCGTCCATCAGCAGATCGAGCGCGAAATACTCGACGAAGAACTCGGCGTTGTTGCGCAGCGACTGCTGGTAGAGCGTGTGCAGGATCGCGTGGCCGGTGCGATCGGCGGCGGCGCAGGTGCGCTGCGCCACGCCCTTGCCGTAGCCCGTGGTCATGCCGCCGAAGGGCCGCTGGTAGATCTTGCCCTCGGGCGTGCGGCTGAACGGGACGCCGTAATGCTCCAGTTCGATGATGGCGGGAATCGCCTCCTTGCACATGTACTCGATCGCGTCCTGGTCGCCGAGCCAGTCGGAGCCCTTGACGGTGTCGTACATGTGCCAGCGCCAGTCGTCGTCGCCCATGTTGGCGAGCGCGGCGGAGATGCCGCCCTGGGCAGCGACCGTGTGGCTGCGGGTCGGGAAGACCTTGGTGATGCAGGCCGTCTTGAGGCCGGAGATCGCCATGCCGAAGGTCGCGCGCAGCCCGGCGCCGCCGGCGCCGACGACGACGACGTCGTAGCTGTGGTCGACGACCGGATAGGCCGGGCCGGTCTTGGCGGGTGACGAGGCGTCGGGCATGGGGCGGACCCTTCGATGCGTGCGGTCAGGAGACGAAGATGCGGAGGATCGCGAAGAGCGACGCGACCGCCAGGAGCCAGCACGCGGCCTTGACCGCGAGCAGCGCGGCGATGCGCAGCGCCTCGCCATGGACATAGTCCTCGATCACCACCTGCAGCCCGAGCTGGGCGTGGTGGAAGACCGCGACCACCAGCGCCGCCAGCAGCACGGCGTTGAGGGGATGCGCGATCCATTTCGTGGCGTCGGCGTGCGAGGCGCCGGCGAGGCCGATCACGCTGACGGCGAACCACAGCACCAGCGGCACCAGCGCGATCGCGGTGACGCGCTGCGCCCACCAGTGATGGGTGCCGTCCTTGGCCGAGCCGAGGCCGCGCGCGCGGCCGAGGGGAGAGCGGAGCGATGCCATGGTCACGACGCCTTCGCGAGGATCCAGGCGAGCGCCGTCAGGACGACGGTGCCCGCGACGACGGCCTTGCCGGATTTCTCCATCGTCGGCAGATCGAAGCCGCGCCCGGCGTCCCAGAACAGGTGCCGGATGCCGTTGAGCAGATGGTAGAACAGCGCGACGCTCCAGCCGAACAGCATCAGCTGGCCCAGCCAGCTGCCCATGAACCCGGCGATCCGGCCATGGGCCGCCGGTCCCATCGCCGCGGCGACGATCCAGGCCGCCAGCAGGATCGTTCCCGCGCCGAGCGCCACGCCCGTGATGCGGTGGCTGATCGACAGCACCGAGGTGATCTGCGGCTTGTAGATCTGCAGATGGGGCGAAAGCGGGCGGGCGCGCTTTGCCGCCCCCGGCGATGTCTGTGACGCCATATGCGAACCGGGCCTCTCGAAATCGATGCCGGCGCGACCGCCTCGCCAGCAGGACTGACGATTTCGCGCGGCTGCGAGTGGACTTAGACCCGTCCGCGGGCAGCGTCAACCATGCGCGGCCCGGTTCAGGCCGGCCGCCGCCGCGCGGCGATCGCATCGGCCATCGCCACGGTGCGGCGGGCCGATTCGACATGGAGGTTCTCGATCAGCTTGCCGTCGACGACGGCGACGCCGCGACCCTGCCGCAGCGCCTCGCCATGCGCGGCGATGATGCGGCGCGCCCAGTCGACCTCGCTCTCGGTCGGTCCGAACGCGGCGTTGGCGCCGGAGATCGTCTTGGGATGGATGAGCGTCTTTCCGTCGAAGCCCAGCTCCGAACCCTGGCGGCAGGCGGCGAGGAACCCGCCGTCGTCGTCGAGATCGAGATGGACGCCGTCCAGGATCACGAGGCCCGCGGCGCGGGCGGCCATCACCGACAGGCTGAGCGCGGTCAGCACCGGCAGCCGGTCATGGGTGCTGCGCGCGCGCAGGTCCTTGGCCAGGTCCGAGGTGCCCATCACGAGGCAGGCCAGATGCGGGCTCGAGAAGGCAATCTCCTCGACGCGCATCACCCCCATGGGCGTCTCGATCATCGCCCAGAGCGCCATGGTCGGCGGCGCGCCGGACGAGGCCAGCCGCAGCGCCGCGTCGCGGACCTCCTGCGCGCCTTCGGTCTTGGGCAGCAGCACGGCCTGCGCGCCGGACCGCGCGATCGCCCGCAGATCGGCGGCGCCGAGCCGCGAGGTCGGGTGGTTGATGCGCACGACGCGCTCGGCCGCGTAGCCGCCCGTGGCGAGCGCCGCGAGCACCTGCGCGCGCGCCTCTTCCTTGCGGTCTGGCGCCACCCCGTCCTCGAGGTCGAAGATCAGGACGTCGGCGTCGAGGCCGCGCGCCTTTTCGAGCGCCCGGGCGTTGGAGCCTGGGACATAGAGCGCGCTGCGGCGCGGACGGATTTCGGGTTGCCTGCTCATGGTCGTGAAGCGATAGCGCAGAAACGCGTCCGTGTCAGGTGGCGACGAGGTTTCGTCCGCCGCGCCGAAGCTGTAGTCTCGCGCGCCTTGCCCCGCGCCGGATCCACGCCCAGCCAGCCCCAGACCATGAACGTCCTGTCGATCCAGTCCGGCGTCGTCTACGGCCATGTCGGCAATTCCGCCGCCCAGTTCTGCCTGCAGCGCCTCGGCCACGCGGCATGGCGCATCGACACGGTGAGGTTTTCCAACCATCCCGGCCATGGCGGCCTCGCCGGCGAAACGACCGCCGCCGCCGAAATCGCGCGGCTGGTCGAGGCGCTCGACGCGCGCGGCTGGCTCGCCGGGTGCGCGGCGCTGCTGTCGGGCTATCTGGGCGCCGCGGACCAGGGTGCGGCCCTCGCCGACGCCGCCAGGCGCGTCAAAGCGGCCAATTCCGGGGCGCTGTGGCTGCTCGACCCGGTGATCGGCGACCATGGGCGGGTCTTCGTCAAGCCCGGCATCCCCGAATTCATGCGCGACGTCGCCGCGCCCGAGGCCGACATCCTCACCCCGAACGGCTTCGAACTGGGCTGGCTGACCGGCATGCCGGTGGACGGCATCGAGAGCGCGAAGGCTGCGGCGGCGCGGCTGCGGGGCGACGGCAGGCGCATCGTCGTCGCGACCGGTCTGCCCGAGCCCGGGGGCGGCATCGCGACGCTGTGCCTGCATGCCGGGGGCGCCCATGTGGTGACGACGCCGCGCGTGGACATCGCCGTGAACGGGACCGGCGACAGCTTCGCCGCGATCTTCCTCGCGCGCCTGCTCGCCACCGGCGACCTGCGGGCCGCCCTGGCGCATGCCGCCTCGGCCGTGCACGCCCTGCTCGTGCGGACCCGGGCGGCCGGCGCGCGCGAATTGCTGCTGATCGACGGCCAGGACGATCTGGTCGCACCGGCGCCCCGCTTCCCGGCGCAGCGCGTCGCATGATCGGCCAGCCCGGCGAGTGGCTGCTGGTCAAGGGCATCGCCGCAGGCATCCTGGTCGCCGCACCGGTCGGACCGGTCAACGTGCTCTGCGCGGCGCGCAGCATCGCGCGCGGATGGCGTGCCGGGATGGTGTCCGGGCTCGGCGCCGCGGCGGCCGACGCCGTCTTCGCCGCCATCGCCGCGCTCGGCCTCGGCCTGGTGATGGATTTCCTGACCGCGCACCGCGCCGCGCTGTCG
>JBIKXN010000030.1:0-14483 GCA_044355765.1 Alphaproteobacteria bacterium | reverse complement strand
CCCCGGGCTGGGCGACGGGGCCGGGGATTCGCGCTAGCTTGCCATGCGCGGAAACGACGCGGAGCAGCCTCGTGGGCATAGGATCCTTCCAGGCGCAGACTATCTATGTAGGCGGCTGCGACGGCAATGGCGGCGGGCGGAGACGGGCATGACGGTTCGCAGGACGGCTTTGGCGGCGCTGGCTTTCATCATCGCGGCGCCGCCGCTCGGCATGGTCGCTTCGGCGCAGACCGCCGAACTCGCGCCGCATCGCGCCGCCTATGTCCTGTCGCTGGGCACGGCGAAATCGGGCGCGGTCGTGGCGGTCGAGGGCGCCATGACCGTCGACTGGCAGGAGACATGCGACGGCTGGACCATGGCCCAGCGCATGCGTTTCCAGATCTCCGATGCCGACGGCGAAGCGGTCGACAACGACATCTCGTTCTCGAGTTGGGAGGCGCGCGACGGCTCGGCCTATCGTTTCACGATGCGCACGATGACCGACGGCGAGACGACCGACGAACTGCGCGGCGGCGCCACGCTGGCGGGTCGCGGCAAGGGCGGCAAGGCGGTGTTCACCTCGCCCGCCGACGAGGTCGTCGAGCTGCCGCCGGGAACGCTGTTCCCCACCCAGCACACCCTGCTGCTGATCGATCAGGCCCGTGCCGGCGCGCGGTCCTGGGCGCGGCCCGTCTTCGACGGCGCCACGATCGACGGCGCGATGGAGGTCAACGCGGCGATCGGCGCCCAGCTGCAGCGCACGCCGCCCGATGCGGGCGCCGGCATCGCCGCCTCGCTGGTCGAGGTCCCGTCCTGGCGCGTACGGCTGGCGTTCTTCCGCACCGACGATCCCGGGGCGAGCGAGCCGGAATACGAGACCGAATTGCGGCTCTACGCCAACGGCGTCGGCAGCGACTTCGTGTTCGACTACCCGGAATTCACGATCCGGGCGCGGCTGGAGAAGCTGGAGCCGGTGCCACGTCCACGCTGCTGACGCGATCCTTCGGCGGCCACAGCCACGCGGCGCCGCGCACGCCGCTCGAATCGCCGTGCACCGGCGCGCGCAGCTTCGTCGCGACGTCGTCCGAGAAGATCCACCTTGTCCAGATCTCCGGCACGCGCCCGTAGAGGAATCCGACCCGCGACATGCCGCCGCCGAGCACCACGACCTCGGGATCGAAGACATTGACGACCGTCGCCAGCGCCCGCGCCAGTCTTTCGGCGTAGCGCTCCAGACTGGCCGCCGCGGCCGTGTCGCCGGCGGCCGCCGCGGCCACGATCGACGGAGCTTCGGCCGCGCCGCCGCCATGGGCCGCATGGTCGCGCGCGAAACCGGGTCCGGACAGGAAGGTCTCTATGCAGGCATGCTTGCCGCAATAGCAGGCTGGTCCGGGACGTTCGTCGTCCCGGGGCCAGGGCAGGGGATTGTGGCCCCATTCGCCCGCGATGCTGTTCGGTCCGCCGATCAGGCGGCCCTCATAGACCAGCCCGCCGCCCACGCCGGTGCCCAGGATGACGCCGAAGACGCTGCGCGCGCCGGCGCCGGCGCCATCGACCGCTTCGGACAGCGCGAAGCAATCCGCGTCGTTGGCGAGCCGGACCGGGCGCCCGAGCGCCTGGCCGACGTCGCGGTCCAGCGGGTGGCCGATCAGCTCGGTCGAATTCGCGTTCTTGATAAGTCCCGTGGCAGGCGAGATCGTGCCCGGGATGCCGATCCCGACGCTGCCCCGAGCGCCAAGCTCGGTCTCCGATTCGCGCACCAGCGCGACCAGCGCGGCGACGATGGCGCCGTAGTCGCCCCGCGGCGTCGGGCGGCGGCGGCGCAGGACCTCCCGGCCGCCGGCATCCAGCGCGACGATCTCGATCTTGGTGCCGCCGAGATCGATGCCAAAGCGTAGCGGTCCCTGGACGCCCATCGCTTGTCCTGTTGGTTACCAAAAATTAACGAAATTCGATCCAAACTCAACCGGCAGCGTCCCGTCCTGGGCCGCAGGCTGGGTCGACGCGGCGACGGGTGGCGAAGATGGCAAAGACGGTCCTGATCGTCGAGGACAACGATCTGAACATGAAGCTGTTCAACGATCTGCTGGAGGCCCATGGTTACGGCACGCTGCGGACCAAGAACGGCCTCGAAGCGATGAAGATGGCGCGCGACCATCGCCCCGACCTGATCCTCATGGATATCCAGTTGCCGGAGATCTCCGGCCTCGAAGTGACCAAGTGGCTCAAGGAGGACCCCGATCTGGCGCCGATCCCGGTGATCGCGGTGACCGCCTTCGCGATGAAGGGCGACGAGGAGAAGATCCGCAAGGGCGGTTGCGAGGCCTATATCGCCAAGCCCATCTCGGTCAGCCGCTTCCTCGAGACCGTCGGGCATTTCCTCGCATGACCGCCGCCGTCTTGCCCCGCGGATGATGCCATGACCGCGCGCGTCCTCGTCGTCGACGACCTGCCCGCGAATGTGCGGCTGATGGAGGCCCGGCTGTCGGCCGAGTATTTCGACGTGGTCAGCGCCGCCAACGGCGCCGACGCGATCGAGGCGGCCGTCACGTCGCATCCCGACATCGTGCTGCTCGACGTCATGATGCCGGGGATGGACGGCTTCGAATGCTGCCGGCGGCTGCGCGCCGATCCGCGCACGCGGCACATTCCCGTGGTCATGGTGACCGCGCTGTCGAATGTCCAGGACCGCGTGCGCGGCCTCGAGGCCGGCGCCGACGACTTCCTGACCAAGCCGATCGTCGATGTCGTGCTCAACGCGCGGATCCGCTCGCTGGTGCGTCTGAAGATGCTGGCCGACGAATGGCGCATGCGCCAATCGACCAGCGCCCTGGTCGCCGGCGACGACATCCCGGAGCCCGAGGATCCGGCCGCCGGCAGTCTCGCGCGCGTCGTCCTGGTCTGCGACGATGGGAATACGGCCGCGCACCTGGTCCGCGAATTGTCGGCCGATCGCCATAAGGTCGAGGTGACGCCCGATCCCGACGCGGCGATCGCCGCGCTCGCCAAGGGCGGCGCCGATCTCGCCATCGTCGATCTTGCCCTGCGCGCGGCCGACGGCCTGCGCGTCTGCGCCCGGCTGCGCGGCCAGCCCGAGACCCGTAACCTGCCGCTGCTGGCGCTGGTCGAGCCCGGCGACACGGCCAGGCTCGCGCGTGCTCTCGATCTCGGCGTCAACGACTGCCTCGCGGTGCCGTCGGAGCGCAGCGAGATGCTGGCGCGGGTGCGCACGCAGATCCGGCGCCATCGCTTCCACCAGCGCATGCGCGCGAATGTCCAGCAGAGCGTCTCGGCGGCCGTGACGGACAGCCTGACCGGCCTGCACAACCGCCGCTTCCTGACGCAGCATCTCGACACGCTGGTCGCCGCCGCGCGCAGATCGTCCAAAGGATTGTCCGTCCTGCTGGCGGATATCGACCGGTTCAAGAGCATCAACGACAACCGCGGCCATGCCGTCGGCGACGAGGTGATCCGTTTCGTCGCGGATCTTCTCAAGGCCAATATCCGGGATTTCGACAGCGTCGCCCGCTGGGGCGGCGAGGAGTTCATCATCGCCATGCCCGACGCGGGGCCGCGGATCGCGCTCAAGGTCGCCGAGCGCCTGCGCCTGAGCATCGCCGCCTCGCCCGCCCATGTGCGGGGCTGTGCGGCCGCGCTGCCGGTCACGGTCAGCATCGGGGTCAGTTCGTTCCGCGGCGGCGACGACACCGTGGACGCCCTGCTGCGGCGCGCCGATCGCGGCCTCTATGCCGCAAAGCGCGCGGGGCGCAACCGCATCGAGCGTGTCGACGCGGACGAGGTCGAAGCGGTGGGGCCGGCCCGCGCGTCGTGACGCGCCATCCGGTATGCGCCAGCCGGTGCGTACACGGGCAGGACGCCGGCGACGAACGCCCTCGAAAACAAGAAGGCGGGCTCTGCGGCCCGCCTGTCCTTTGGGCCCGGCAATGGCCGGGCCGCGGCGCCGCGCGCGGTTACTTGATCTTGGATTCCTTGAAATCGACGTGCTTGCGCGCGACCGGATCGTATTTCTTGAGCGTGAGCTTCTCGGTGGTCTTCTTCGGGTTCTTGCGGGTCACGTAGAAGACCCCCGTATCGGCGGTGCTCACCATCTTGATGAGCGTCTGCTTCGACTTGGCCATGACGACCTCTGGTACGCGGGAAATTGAATGGGCGCCGGAACATACCGGCCATCCGCCGCCTGTCAAGCCGCCCGGGGCCGCGCCCAGGGCCGTCAGCGCGGGGTGGCGGTGGCGAGGGTGGCGGTGCTGGCGAGCGCCATCGCGTGCAGACTGCGATCGGCCAGGATAGCCCGGGCCAGCTCCAGATCGCTCTCGTGCTCGGCGGTGTCGCCCGCGCAGGACTGGGCGCGCAGCCTCCGGCGCGCCTCCGGGTCGTCGATCCCGATCGACCGCCATCTGCGGGCCGCGGCCTGGTCGGCGAACTGTCCCCCGCGCAGCTGTTGCACCAGCGTCGCGGCGCTGGCGCGGCCGCCGGTGGTGCACAGATGCGGCAGCACCCCGAGCTCGGACAGCGCGTAGCCCGACGGCGCGTGGAACCGCGCCGAGGTCAAGATCAGCTCGCCCTCGTTGGGCAGGGGCAGGATCGACTGCACCGAGCCCTTGCCGAAGGACGCCGTGCCGATGACCACCGCGCGGTTGTTGTCCTGCAGCGCCGCCGCGACGATCTCGGAGGCGGAGGCGGAATTGCCGTTGATCAGCACGACCAGCGGCGTGCGTTCGCCGATGTCGCCGCGCCGCGCCCAGGATTCCTGGGTCACCGTGCGGTGCCGTCCGCGCGTGCTGACGATCGTGCCCTCGGCGAGGAACAGATCGGCGACGTAGATCGCCTGGTCGAGATAGCCGCCGAAATTGTTGCGCAGGTCGAGCACGACGCCGGACATGCCCGGCCCGATCTCGCGCTCGGCGCGCCGCAGCGTCTCGACCAGCGTCTCGGTGGTGCGGTGGTTGAAGCCCGTGACCCGGATATGGGCGACGTCGCCGACCGCGCGATAGGAAACGGTCTGCGGCACGATATGCGCGCGCACCAGCGCCACCGTGATTCCCGCCGGACGATCGGCGCGGCGCACGCGGATCTCGACCGTGCTGCCGATCGCGCCGCGCAGGCGGCGCACGACGTCGCGCGCGACCATGCCCTGGGTCGGCTCGCCGTCGATGGTCAGGATCCGGTCGTCGGGACGCAGCCCGGCGCGGGCGGCCGGCGTGTCTTCCATCACCGTGGCGATGCGCACGTCGCCGTTCTCGGTGTCGATGACGATGCCCAGGCCGCCGAAGCCTTCGCGCTGCGCGCGTTCCTCGCGCGCGGCCTCCGGCGAGGTGTAGCGCGAATAGGAATCGAGGCCCTTCACCATCCCCTCGAAGAAGGCCTGCTGCGTGCGCTCGGCGTCGAGCGTGCGCAGCGCGGCCGAGCGCCCGCGCGCCGCCTCGATCGCCGTCACGGCGGCGGCGGCCCAGCCGGCCGTGCCGCCCGACGCCGTCGCCACCGTGCGCGGCGTGGGCTCGCCGGCCACCTGCAACTCGAGCGAATCGCCGACGCGGCGCAGCGACAGCCGCGCCTCGGGATCCAGCCGCACGACCTGCACGACGCCGAGTTCCACCAGCTGGCCCATGTCGACGCTGCGCACGTAGCGGTCCTGGACCTGGTCGAGCGCGGCGGCGATGACGCGCCGCGCGCGCTGCGGCAACTCGGCCCCGTCGCCGTCGCTGCGCGGACCGGTGACGGCGCAGGAGGACAGGACGGCGAAGATCGCGCCCCAGACGATGGCGCGCGGAACGAAGCCGCGGGCGGAGAAGCGGATCATCGGCGGGTCATCCGCGGATGCCGGCGGCGAACTGCCAGCCGATCACCGCGCCCTTGATGCGCGGCAGCAGCAGCAGCGACAGCACGAGCGTCGCGGGAACCCAGATCGCCACCTGCAACCACATGTCCGGCGCCCAGATGCGTTCGGCCGCCAGCAATCCGGGTACGACGATGTGCCCGACCAGGAAGATCGTGAAATAGGGCGGCGCGTCGTCGGCGCGGAACTCGCCCAGACGCAGACCGCAGCCCGCGCATTGCGCGCGCACCCGCAGGAAGCCGTCGCGCAGGCCCGGCGTGCCGCAGCACGGACAGCGATTGGCGAAGCCGCGTCGCGCCGCACCGAACCATCCGGTAGGCGTTGGGGTGGGCGACGTCGCGTCGTCTGTCATGGGCGCGGAATCCTCGAAGCGCTCATATGATAGCCGGTCCCGCGGCGCCAAGGTCCGAAATTCGCCGCGCCTTCACCTGCGACGTCGCGCCGCGCGCGGCCTCTGGCCGCCCGGCCGGCCGCGCCCGCCGCGCCCGCCGCGTTCGCCACGCGGCGCGGCGGCGAGGCCCAGCTCGAAGCGCAGCGCGCCGCTCAGCGGCGCCGCCTCGGCCAGACGGACTTCGACGGCGTCGCCCAGCCCCAGCGTCGCCGGTCCGTCCAGCCGGTGGCCGGCGGGGTGCAGCCGCCAGCTGCCGGGCAGGGAGGACAGCGGCACCAGCCCGGTCGCGCCGGTATCCGCCAGCGTCACGAAGACGCCCGCCCGGTGCAGCCCGGTCACGCGCGCGTCGAACCAGTCGCCGGTGCGCGCGGCCAGGAAATCGGCGACGCAGCGCTCGAGCGCGCCGCGCTCGGCGGCCTGGGCGCGGCGCTCGGCGCGCGAGACGCGCTCGCCGGTCGTCGCCAGCGACTCGGCCGCGTGGCGATGGCCGCCGGGCCCCAGATCGAAGGCCTCGATCAGGGCGCGATGGACGACCAGATCGGCATAGCGCCGGATCGGCGAGGTGAAATGGGCGTAGCGCGGCAAGGCGAGGCCGAAATGCCCGGGATTGTCGGGGCTGTAGACGGCCAGGGCCTGGCTGCGCAGCACCAGTTCGTTGACCATCGCCTGCACCGGCTTGCCGCGCGCCCAGGCCAGCACGTCGCGCAGCAGCGCAGGCCGCATCGCCTGGCCGCGCGCCAGGCGGTAGCCCATCGTCGCCAGGCTGTCGCGCAGCGCGTCGATGCGCTCCTCGCTGGGCTGCTCGTGCACGCGGAACAGGCAGGGGCGGCCGCGAAGCTGCAGCGCCTCGGCCGCCGCCACGTTGGCGAGGATCATCATCTCCTCGATCAGGCGGTGCGAATCGAGCCGCGCGCGCGGCGCGATAGCCGCGACGCGTCCGTCGGGGGCCAGCTCGATCCGCCGCTCCTCCGCGTCGAGATCGAGCGTCCCGCGCGCCTCGCGCGCGCCGGCCAGCGCCGCATAGGCGTCGAAGAGATGCTCCAGCGGCGCGCGCAGCGCCTCGGGCGGTCCGCCATCCGCGCGGTCGCGCCAGCGCTGCACCTGCTCGTAGGTCAGCCGCGCCGCCGAGCGGATGGTGGCGCGCAGGAACCGGTGGTGGCGCAGCGTGCCGGCGGCGTCGATGGCGAGCTCGGCGGCCAGCACCGGCCGGTCCTGGCCCGGGCGCAGCGAGCAGAGATCGTTCGACAGCCGCTCGGGCAGCATCGGCACGACGCGGTCGGGGAAATAGACGGAATTGCCGCGCAGCGCCGCGTCGCGGTCGAGCGCGCCGTCCGGGCGCACATAGAAGGCGACGTCGGCGATCGCGACCACGATGCGGAAGCCGCCGGTCCGCGGATCCGGCTCGGCATGCACCGCGTCGTCGAAGTCGCGGGCGTCCGCGCCGTCGATCGTCACCAGCGGCAGCGCGCGCAGATCGACGCGCGCCGCGTCGTGGACGGCGGCGGCGCAGGCGGCGGCTTCGCCCAGCGCCGCGGCCGAGAAATCCACCGGCACGTCGTGCAGCGCGAGGGCGATCGCGCTGGCGGCGCGCGGCGACGTCGCGCTGCCCAGGCGCTCGATCACCACCGCGCGCGGACGTTCGAAGCGCCGCGCTGCGACCGGGCGCGCGACCACCAGTTCGCCCTCGGGCGGCGGCGGCTCCGGACCGTCGGCGAGCAGGAATTCCTCGCGGATGCGCCGGTCGGCCGGTTCGACGATGCGCCCATGGGGCGTGCGGCGCACCGCGCCCACGATGCGCTCGGGCAGACCCGGCGCGACGCGCAGCAGTCTTCCGCGCCAGGCATCGCCGGCGCGCGAGTCGATGGCGACCAGCGCGCGGTCTCCCGGGGACAGGGTCAGCGACTGGACGCGGCGCACGCGGATCCGCGGCGGCCGGCCGGGCCGCAGCCATTCGACCGGCTCGAGCAGCGCCTCGGCGGTCGCGCCGTCGAAGCCGACGACCCGCGCCGCGACGATGTCGGCGCCGTCCGTGGCGGTCGGTGTCGCCTGGGTCGGGCGCGGGGAGGGCCCGTCCGCGACGGCGCGCGGCACCGGGGCGGCGGCGAGTTCGGCGAAGAGCAGCTTCAGTTGCTGGCGCTCGGCCGGCTTGAGGCGCAGGTCGCGCGCCGCCCGGCGGCGGTCGGCGCCGGGATTGGCGTCGAGATAGGCGCGCAAGGTCTCGGCGGTCAGTTCCTCGCGGCGCCGGGGCCGCCGCCCGGCGGAACGTTTCAAGGTCAGTCCGCCGCCGCGCCCGCGGCCTTGCGCTTGCCGCCGGTCTTGCGCTTGGCGGCCTTGGCCTTGGCCTTGGGCTTCGCGCCCGCCGGCTTGGCCGGCCCCGCGTCGGCCGGCTTGGCGGCAGCGGCTTTGCCGCGGCCCGGCTTGCGGCGTGCGCCGCCGCCGCCGCGCGCGGCGCGCTCTTCGATCAGGCGCAGCGCTTCCTCGAGCCCCACATCCTCGGGCGCGCGACCCTTGGGCAGGTTGGCATAGACCGAGCCATGCTTGACGAAGGGGCCGTAGCGCCCGGTGCCGGCCTCGACCGGCTTGCCGTCGGGATGCGCCCCGACGACGCGCAGCGGCGTCGCCGGCGCGCCGCGTCGCGCGCCCTTCGGCTGGGCCAGTATGTCGACCGCGCGATTGAGGCCGACGGTCAGCAATTCCTCGGTGCCGCCGAGCGAGCGGAACTCGGTGCCGTGCTTGAGATAGGGCCCGAAGCGGCCGAGCCCGGCCTGGATCGGCTTGCCGTCGGCCGGGTGGGCGCCGACTTCGCGCGGCAGCGCCAGCAGCTTCAGCGCCAGTTCGAGCGTGACCGTATCGGGCGCGACGTCGCGGGGCAGGGAAACGCGCTTGGGCTTGGCGTCGTCCTTGGCCTCGCCGCGCTGGAGGTAGAGCCCGTAGGGGCCCTTGCGCAGCGCGACCGCCTCCTGCGTGCCGGGGTCGGTGCCGATCTCGCGCGCGGCCTCGGCGCCGTCGCCCTGGCCGCCTTCGCCGCCGTCGACGGCGAGCGGCCGGGTGAAGCGGCATTCGGGATAGCGCGAGCAGCCGACGAAGGCGCCGAACTTGCCGAGCTTGATCGACAGCCGGCCGTCGCTGCAGGTCGGGCATGCCCGCGGGTCGGTGCCGTCGCCGCGCGCCGGAAAGAAATGCGGACCCAGCTCGGCATCCAGCGCATCGATGACGTCGCCGATCTTGAGTTCGCGCGTCTCGCCGATCGCGGCCGAGAAGGCGGTCCAGAAATCGCGCAGCACGTCCTTCCAGTTGGCGCGCCCGCCCGAGATGTCGTCGAGATCCTCCTCGACCTTGGCGGTGAAGTCGTAGCGCACGTAGCGCGGGAAATAGCGTTCCAGGAACGCCGTCACCAGCCGGCCGCGGTCCTCGGGGATGAAGCGCCGCTTCTCCAGCTTCACGTAGCCGCGGGTCTGCAGCACCTCGATGATCGAGGCGTAGGTCGAGGGCCGGCCGATGCCGAGTTCCTCGAGCTTCTTGACCAGGCTCGCCTCGGAATAGCGCGGCGGCGGCTGGGTGAAATGCTGTTCGGTGCCGACATCGCCGCGCTTCGGACGGTCGCCCTCGGCGAGCGGCGGCAGCAACCGGCTCTCGTCGTCGCCCTCGCCGGGATCGTCGCGGTCCTCGCGATAGACGGCGAGGAAGCCGTCGAACACGATGACCGAGCCGGTGGCGCGGACCACCGCCCGCCCGTCGGCGGCGGCGATGTCGACCGACGTCATGTCGAGCGCCGCCGATTCCATCTCGCTCGCCACGGTACGCCGCCAGATCAGCTCGTAGAGCCGCCGCTGGTCGGCGTCGAGCTGCGCGGCGACCTGCTCCGGGCGGCGGAAAAGATCGGTGGGACGGATCGCCTCATGGGCTTCCTGCGCGTTCTTCGCCTTGGTCTTCCACGCCCGGGGCTGCTCGGGCAGGAAATCCTTGCCGAACTGGCTCGCGATCAGGCTGCGCGTCGCGTCGACCGCCTCCTTGGACAGCGAGACGCTGTCGGTGCGCATGTAGGTGATCAGGCCGACCGTCTCGCCGCCGATGTCGATGCCCTCGTAGAGCTGCTGGGCGAGGCGCATCGTGCGCGCGGCGCCCAGGCCGAGCTTGCGCGAGGCCTCCTGCTGCAGCGTCGAGGTGGTGAAGGGCGGCAGCGGGTTGCGCCGGATCCGCTTCTTCTCGACCCGCGAGACGGCGAACGGGTCGCCGGCCTCGATCGTCGCCGCGGCGCGGCGCGCATCCGCCTCGGTGGCGAGATCGAATTTCTCGAGCTTGCGGCCGTCGAGCTCGACCAGCCGCGCCGAGAACGCCGCGCCCGACGGCGACGTGAAGGCGACGTCGACGGTCCAGTATTCCTGGGGCTTGAAGCGCTCGATCTCGGTCTCGCGCTCGCAGATCAGCCGCAGCGCGACCGACTGCACGCGTCCGGCCGACTTGCTGCCGGGCAGCTTGCGCCACAGCACCGGCGACAGGTTGAAGCCGACGAGATAGTCCAGCGCCCGGCGCGCCAGATAGGCGTCGACCAGGTCGCGATCGATGTCGCGCGGATTGGCCATCGCGTCGAGCACGGCCGCGCGGGTGATCTCGTTGAACACCACGCGCTTGACCGGCATCGATTTCAGCTTGCGCTGCTGCGCGAGCACCTCGCGCAGATGCCAGGAGATCGCTTCGCCCTCGCGATCCGGGTCGGTGGCCAGGAACAGCGCGGTTGCGCTGCTCAGCGCCTGGCCGATCTCGCCCAGCGGCCGGCGGGCGCGCTCGCCCACCTCCCAGTGCATCGCGAAATCCTCGTCGGGCACCACGGCGCCGTCCTGGTCGCGCAGGTCGCGGACATGGCCGTAGCTCGCCAGCACCTTGTAGTCGGCGCCGAGATATTTGTTGATCGTCTTGGCCTTGGCGGGAGATTCGACGATGACGAGCTTCATCGCGCCAGCGGACGGTGCGGGTGGGTGCTAGGCATGGCGGGAAGCGACACCTGCGCGGTTGCGGCCCTAGCCGATCAGGCTCACCTGATTGCCCGGGTGCCGTTGGATGCGGCCGGCCAGCTCCAGCTCGAGCATGGCCAGCAGCGCCGAGGGCGCGGACAAATGGCACCGCCGGAGCAGTTCGTCAACCTGCGCCGGGGCGCTGCCCAGGGCGGCGAGCAGCCGGTCGCGGGCATCATCCGTTCGGTCGAGGTCGGTTCCGGCAGGCCCCGGAAGGGCCGGCGGAGCCCCCGCGAAGGGCCCGGCCGGGGCGGTTGCCAGGCCCTGGGGCAGGGCGGCGAGCACGTCGGCGGCGCAGGTCGCGGGCGCCGCGCCGTCTCGCAGCAGCGCGTTGGGCCCGGCTGCGCGGGGGTCGAGCGGGAAGCCGGGGACGGCCAGCACCTCGCGACCCTGCTCGAGCGCCAGCCGCGCGGTGATCAGCGAGCCCGAGCGCAGCGTCGCCTCGACCACCACCACCGCGGCGCTGAGCCCGGCGACGATGCGGTTGCGGCGCGGGAAAAGATGCGCCTGGGGTGGCGTGCCGGGCGGCATCTCGGCGAAGACGGCGCCGCCCGCGCGGCCGATCTCGGCCTGCAGCGCGGCATTCTCCGGCGGATAGGCGATGTCGATGCCCGTGGCGAGCACGGCGATGGTGGTGCCCGGACCGGCGCCGCGATGCGCGGCGGTGTCGATGCCGCGTGCCAGCCCGGAGACGACCACGGCGCCGGCGGCGGCGAGTTCGGCGGCGAGCAGCCCGGCGAAGCGCTGGCCATTGGCCGAGGCGTTGCGCGCGCCGACCACCGCGACGCAGGGCGCGGCGGCGCGCCGCGTCTCGCCGATGCAGGCCAGCGCCGGGGGCGCGTCCTCGATGCGCGCGAGCATGCCGGGATAGTCCAGATCGCCCCAGACCAGCATCCGCGCGCCCAGTCGCTCTGCCGCGCGTATCTCGCGCTCGATCGCGGCCGGCGAGGGCGGGACCGGCGGTCTGCCGCCGCCGCGCCGCGCGAGCTCGGGTAGCGCTGCCAGCGCGGCTTGCGCGTCGCCGAAGCGCGCGAGCAGGGCGCGGAACGCGACCGGGCCGACCTGGCGCGTGCGCGCCAGACGCAGCCTGGCGATGCGCTCGCCCTCGGCGAGGGCGGGGGACGCGGCGCGGCCTGGATCCTCGCCCGGCACGCGGCGTCAGCGCTTTCCGATCTTCGGTTCCTGGCCGGCGAGCAGCCGCGCGATATTGGCGTGGTGCTTGGCCCAGATCGCGATGGCGAGGATCGCGGCGAAGACCGCGAGCTGGCGGTCGCCCAGCGCCTCGGCGCCGGGGGCCCAGAGCAGCGGCAGATAGAGCGCCAGCGGCGGCGCGGCGGCGAAGGCCGCGAGCGAGCCCACCGACGAGCGCCGCGACAGCGCGGCGGCGGCGAGCCAGATCACGCAGGCGGCGGCGGCGATCCGCCAGTCGAGCCCGAACAGCACGCCGAGCCCGGTGGCGACGCCCTTGCCGCCCTTGAATCCAAGCCACACCGGGAAGAGATGCCCGAGCACCGCGCCATAGCCCGCCATCAACGCGGCGTCGGGACCGGCGAAGCGCAGCGCCAGCAGAACCGCCGCCGTGCCCTTGACCGCGTCGAGCAGCAGCGTCGCGGCCGCGAGGCCCTTCTTGCCGGTGCGCAGCACGTTGGTGGCGCCGATATTGCCCGAGCCGATGGCGCGGATGTCGCCCAGCCCGGCCAGCCGCGTCAGCAGCAGCCCGAACGGCACCGCGCCGAGCAGATAGCCGGCCGCCAGCGCCAGCCCGAGATACGGCCAGGAATGGGCCCAGCTGATCGGATCGGGCATGATTATTCCTCGCGCCGGAAGATGGTTTCGCCATTGACCAGCGTGCGCAGCACGCGGCCCTGCAGCGGACGGCCGTCGAAGGGCGAGTTCTTGGATTTCGAGCGGAACTCGGCCTCGCGCACCCGCCAGGCGCGGTCGGGGTCGAACAGCACCAGATCGGCGGCCGCGCCCTTGGCCAGCCGCCCCGCCTGCAGCCCGAGTATGCCGGCCGGGGCGGATGTCATGCGGGCGAGCGCGGCGGCGAGGCCCATGCGCCCGCCATGGACGAGTTCGAGCGTGACGCCCAGCAGCGTCTCCAGCCCGATCGCGCCGGCCGCGGCCTGGGCATAGGGCAGGCGCTTGGAGTCCTGGTCGTGCGGCGCGTGGTCCGAGGCGACGGCGTCGATCGTGCCATCGGCGACCGCAGCGGCGACCGCCAGCCGGTCCTTTTCGGCGCGCAGCGGCGGCGACAGCTTGGCGAAGGTGCGGTAGTCGCCGACCGCCAGTTCGTTGAGCGCGAAATAGAATGGCGCGGTGTCGCAGGTCACCGGCAGCCCGGCCTGCTTGGCGCGACGGATCGCGTCCAGCGCGGCGGCCGTCGAGACATGGGCGAAATGCAGCCGCGCGCCGGTCATCTCGACCAGCCGCAAGTCGCGCTCCACCATCATCGCCTCGGCCAGCGCCGGCGCCGCGGGCAGGCCGAGCCGCGTGGCGATCTCGCCCTCGGTGGCGCTGGCGCCGCGCGTCAATGACGGTTCCTCGGGATGCTGGATCAGCAGCCCGCCGACCATGCGCGCATAGCTCAGCGCGCGGCGCATCACGGTCGCGCTGGCGACGGCGGCGATGCCGTCGGTGAAGCCCAGCGCGCCGGCCTCGCGCAGCAGCCCGAATTCGGTGATCTCCCGCCCCCCGAGCCCGCGCGTCAGCGCGGCATAGGCGTAGATCTTGACCCGGCTGGTCTCGCGCGCGCGCCGCGCCACGCTCTCGACCAGCGACGGATCGTCGATCACCGGCAAGGTGTTGGGCAGCGTGACCATCGCGGTTACGCCGCCCGCGGCGGCGGCCATCGATGCGCTGGCGAAGCTTTCCTTGTGCCCCTCGCCGGGCTCGCGCAACTGCACGCGCATGTCGACCAGGCCCGGCGCCAGCACCGCGCCGGCGCAGGCCACCGCCTCGATCCCCGAACTGCCCAGCGCCTCGGCGCGCAGCAGATGGGGACCCAGATCGGCGATCGCGCCGTCGGCGACGACGACGCCGCCCGGCTGGTCGAGCCCGCTCGCGGGGTCGATCAGCCGCGCGCCGACATAGGCGATCGGCGGGCCGCCGCGGCGGCCGGGGCTGCGCGTCGCCTGGGCGTCGGTCCTGGTCATGGCGCCTCCGCCGCGTTGCCGCGCAGCGGCCGCGTCAGCAGGTCGAGGCAGGCCATGCGGACCGCCACCCCCATCTCGACCTGCTCGCGGAT
>JBIKXN010000347.1:0-4442 GCA_044355765.1 Alphaproteobacteria bacterium | reverse complement strand
GTCAGCGTCGATGGCGTGGCGGTCCGATCCGCGTCTGCCGACCAAGCGGGCGCGCGCGGATCTGCTGCTGCTCGCGCTCGCCGCGCTGCTGCTGCGCGGCGGCGAGCGCGTGGCGCTGCTCGGCACGGCGATGCGACCGCTCTCGGGCCGCGGCGCGCTCGCGCGGATCGCCGAACGTCTCGACGAGGGCGGCGGCGACGGCCTGCCGCCCCCCGTCGCGGCACCGCGCCATTCCAGCGTGATCCTGGTCGGCGACTTCCTCGCGCCGCTGGCCGACACCGACGCGCGGTTGCGCCTGCTGGCGGGCGCGGGCGTCGACGGGATCCTGTTGCAGATCTTCGATCCCGCCGAGGAATCCCTGCCCTTCTCGGGACGCACGCGGTTCGAAGGGATGGAAGCCGAAGGCCAGATGCTGGTGCCGCGCGTCGAGTCGATGCGGCCGGACTATGCGCGCGCCTTCGCCGCGCATCGCCAGGGCCTGCAGGACATCGCGCGCGCCATCGGCTGGCGCGCCCTCGCCCACCGCACGGACCGTTCGCCCGAGAGCGCGCTGATGACGCTGTGGCAGGCGCTGGCGCGCAGCGGCGATGCCGCGCGCGGCCGGGGGCTCGGATGACCGGCATCGGCGCCCTCGCCTTCCTCGCGCCGGCCTGGCTGGGCGCGCTCGCGGCGCTGCCGCTGCTGTGGTGGCTGCTGCGCGTCACGCCGCCGGCGCCGCGCCACGCCGCGTTCCCGGCGATCGCGATCCTGCTGCGGCTGGCCCCGCGCGAGGAGACCCCTGCGCGCACGCCATGGTGGCTGCTGCTGCTGCGGCTGGCGATCGCGGCCGCGGTCATCGTCGCGCTCGCCCATCCGATCCTCAACCCGCAGGCCCAGCCCGGCGGCGCAGGTCCATTGGTGCTGGTCGTCGACGACGGCTGGGGCGCGGCGCGCAACTGGGACGCCCGTCGACGTGGCCTCGAGGGCCTGCTCGAAAGGGCCGAGCGGGCCAACCGGCCGACGATCCTGCTGACCACCGCGCCCGGCCTGTCGGGCGAGGCGCCGCGCGCCTCGCGCCTGGCGCGCGCCGCGGAGACACGCAGCCTCGCGCTCGCGCTGCAACCCAAGCCCTGGCCGGTCGACCGGGTGGCGGCCCGGCGCGCGGTCGAGGAAATCGCGTTCCAGCCCGGCGCCACCGTTGTCTATCTGGGCGACGGCATCGCCGATGCCGCGCTCGACGACCTGCTGACGGCGCTCGCGCGCCTGGGACCGGTCGAAATGCTGCGCGACGCGCCGCGCGACGCGCCGCGCCTTATGCTGCCGCCGGCGGCCGAGCCGACCGCGCTTGGCTTCGCCGCGCAGCGTCTGACGCCCGGACCGGCGGAGCTGGTCGCCTTCCGCCTGCTCGCCGAGGATGGGCGCCTGCTGGCGCGCGAACCGGCGCGCTTCGCCGACGGCGAGACGCGCGCCGCCGTGCGCCTGGTCCTGCCGCCGGAGATCCGCAACCGCATCGTGCGCGCCGAGATCGAGGGCGAAGCCTCGGCCGGCGCCGCCGTCCTGCTCGACGAGCGTTTCCGCCGCAGACCCGTCGGCATCGCCGCGGGCGGCGGCGGCGAGCGCACCCAGCCGCTGCTTGCGGAAACCTATTACCTGCAGCGCGCGCTGGCGCCGCTCGCCGACATCCGCAGCGGCCCGATCGGCGAACTGATGCGCCGCGAGATCGCCGTGCTCGCGCTGGCCGATGTCGGGCGCCTGTCCGAGCCCGAAATCGCCGCCATCGATGGCTGGGTGCGCAAGGGCGGCCTGTTGCTGCGCTTCGCCGGCCCGCGGCTCGCGGAGGGCGGCGACGCCCTCGTTCCGGTGCAGTTGCGCAGCGGCGGCACGCGCAATTTCGGCGGCGCGCTGTCCTGGGCGCGGCCGGCGACGCTGGCGCCGTTCGACCCCGCCGGTCCGTTCGGCGGCCTGGTCGCCCCCGAGGACGTGACAGTCAGCCGCCAGGTGCTCGCGGAGCCCAGCCTCGACCTCGCGCAGCGCACCTGGGCGCGGCTGGCCGACGGTACGCCGCTGATCACGGCGGATCGCCGCGACGAGGGCTGGATCGTGCTGGTGCACACCACAGCCAACCCGGAGTGGTCGACGCTGGCGCTCTCGGGGCTCTTCGTCGAGATGCTCCAGCGCATCGTCGCGCTGAGCCAGGGCGTGGCCGGCGACGGCGCCACGGGCGTGCTGCCGCCGATCGCGTCGCTCGACGGTTTCGGGCGCCTCGATGCGCCACCGCCCTCCGCCGCGCCGCTGGCCGGCGCTGCGCTCGCGCGCCAGGCCGTAGAGGCCCGCCACCCGCCGGGGTGGTATGGCAGCGACACGGCGCGGCGCGCGCTGAACCTCTCCGCCAATCTCGCCGCCTTCGCGCCGATCGCGGCGCTGCCGCCCGGGATCCGCGCCGGGGAATATGCGCAGGGCGCCGAGATCGACGCGCGTCCCTGGCTGCTGCTGGCGGCGCTGCTGTTGCTGCTGGCGGATTTCGTGCTCAGCCTGTGGCTGCGCGGCGTCCTGCGCGCCGCGCCGCGGGCGCTCGCGCTGGTCTTGGCGCTCGCCGCCGCAGCCGCCGCGGCTCCAGACGCGCTCGCGCAGCAGGCGGGGCAGCAGAACACGGCGCGACGCGACGACGAGGCGGGGTCGCTGGCGACGCTGTCGACCCATTTCGCCTATGTCCGGACCGGGGTGCAGGACATCGACGACACCACGCGCGCTGGTCTGGTCGGGCTCGGCGCCGTGCTGGGGCGTCGGACCTCGATCGATCCGGGGCCACCGGTCGAACTCGATCTGGAGACCGACGAACTCGCCTTCTTCCCGCTGATCTATTGGCCGATCGCGGTCGAGAGCCAGCGCCCGAGCGCCGCGGCGCTGGCCCGCGTCCAGCGTTTCCTGAAATCCGGCGGCATGATCCTGTTCGACACCCGCGAGATCGACTTCGTCCGGCCCGGTGCCGGCGGCGGACCGGCCGCGCAGCGGCTGCGCGACATCCTGCGCGCGCTCGACCTGCCGCCGCTGTCGCCAGTGCCGCAGGGACATGTCCTGACCAAGGCGTTCTATCTGCTCTCCGAGTTCCCCGGGCGCTACGCCGGCGCGCCGGTCTGGGTCGAAAGCGACGAACGCGCCACCAATGACGGCGTCACCTCGGTGATCATCGGCTCGCATGACTGGGCCGCCGCCTGGGCGACCGACCGCGCCGGGCGGCCGCTCTTCGCCATGGTGCCCGGCGGCGAAGCCCAACGCGAATGGGCGGTGCGTTTCGGCGTCAACGTCGCGATGTACGCGCTGACCGGCAACTACAAGGGCGACCAGGTCCACGTGGAATCGATCCTGGAGCGGCTGCGGCGATGACCGGCGACATCTCCATCGCCTTCGCGCCGGCGGTCCCGTGGTGGACGATCGCCGCGGCTCTGGCAGCCGGCGCGGCGCTCGTCGCCGTGGCGTTCAGGGCGCGCGTGCCCGGCGCCTGGTGGCGGGCGCTGGCGGTGCTGGCGCTGGCGGCGGCGCTGGCCAATCCGATGGCGGTGATCGAGGAGCGCAGGCCGCTCGCCGATATCGGCCTCGTCGTCGTCGACGAATCGAAGAGCCAGGAGATCGGCGAGCGCCGCGCGCGCACCGAGCAGGCGCTGGCGCGGCTGCGCGAGCGCGCCGAAGGCTTCCGCGACCTCGACCTGCGGATCGTGCGCGGCGGCGGCGGCGGCGGTCTCGACGCCGACGGCACGCGGCTGGTCGGCGCGCTGGAGCGCGCGCTCGCCGACGTGCCGCGCGCGCGGCTGGCGGGCGTGGCGCTGATCACCGACGGACAGGTCCACGACGCGCCCGCCGCGGAGCGCATCGCGCGCGAGGCATGGCCCGCGCCGGTACATGTCCTGCTGACCGGCGAGCGCGGCGAGCGCGACCGGCGCATCGTCGTCGAACGCGCGCCGACCTACGCGATCGTCGGCAAGCCGCAGGAGATGACGCTGCGCATCGACGACGGGCCCGGCGTGACCGGCGGCACCGCCAGGATCGAGCTGCGGCGCGACGGCGGCGAGCCCATCGGCATGCGCCTGGCGGTCGGCGTGCCGCAGACGGTGCCCTTCACGCTCGAGCGCGCCGGCGCGGCGCTGTTCGAGATCGCGGTGGAACCGGGCCCGCGCGAGCTGACGCTCGCAAACAATCGCGTGGTCGCATCGGTCTCGGGCGTGCGCGACCGGCTGCGCGTCCTGCTGGTGACGGGCGAACCGCATGCCGGTCAACGCACCTGGCGCTCGCTGCTCAAGTCCGATCCGGCGGTCGACCTCGTCCATTTCACGATCCTGCGGCCGCCGGAGGCGCAGGATTTCACGCCGGTCAACGAATTGTCGCTGATCCCGTTCCCGATCCGCGAATTGTTCGAGGTCAAGCTCGAGGAGTTCGACCTCAGCATCTTCGACCGCTATCGCCGCCGC